>NZ_JAUBQM010000002.1:0-124262 GCF_036701245.1 Microcoleus sp. Pol14D4 | reverse complement strand
CTGTTTGGGTTTGCAGGTTCCACAGTTTGATGGTTTTGTCAGAGCTAGCAGAAGCCAATGTTAAGCCATCGGGACTTATGGCGACGCTCCAGACCGAATTGCTATGCCCGGTGAGGGTTTTAATCGCTGTTTGGGTTTGCAGGTTCCACAGTTTAATGGTTTTGTCAGAGCTAGCAGAAGCCAATGTTAAGCCATCTCGACTAAAGGCGACGCTATAGACCGAACTGCTATGTCCGGTGAGGGTTTTGAGCTCTGTTTGGGTTTGCAGGTTCCACAGTTTGATGGTTTTGTCATCACTAGCAGAAGCCAATGTTAAGCCGTCGGGACTAAAGGCGACGCTATAGACCGCACTGCTATGCCCAGTGAGGGTTTTGATTTCTGTTTGGGTTTGCAGGTTCCACAGTTTGATGGTTTTGTCAGAGCTAGCAGAAGCCAATGTTAAGCCGTCGGGACTAAAGGCGACGCTATAGACCGCATTGCTATGCCCAGTGAGGGTTTTGATTTCTGTTTGGGTTTGCAGGTTCCACAGTTTGATGGTTTTGTCAGAGCTAGCAGAAGCCAATGTTAAGCCGTCGGGACTAAAGGCGACGCTATAGACCGCATTGCTATGCCCAGTGAGGGTTTTGATTTCTGTTTGGGTTTGCAGGTTCCACAGTTTGATCGTCTTGTCCTTGCTAGCAGAAGCCAATGTCTTACCATCGGGACTAAATACGACGCTATAGACCTCATTGCTATGCCCCGTGAGGGTTTTAATCTCTGTTTGGGTTTGCAGGTTCCACAGTTTGATGGTGTTGTCATCACTAGCAGAAGCCAATGTCTTGCCATCTCGACTAAATGCGACGCTATTAACACTTTTGCTATGCCTTTGCAAACTATTGCGCTCTTTTACTTGGGAAACTGCTTGTTGCAGTACAACCATCACTTGTTCTTTGATTGTAGTGTCGGCGGAAGCATCTAGTTGTTTGAATGTTTGCCCTGCTTTCAAGGCTTCCAGCAGTGCTTGAAATGTCTGTCCCGAATGAAATGATTCATTAGAAAAAGCACTTTCCTGGATGGTATTGGCTAAAATCTTAGCTTGAGTGACTTGATAACTAGCAAACACAGATACTCCAGTTGCCACTAACATAGCCACCCCAGCAAAAAACGAAGTCACAGTCCTAATTTTTAATGCGTTTTGCTGTGCTTGAGTTAGCGTCTGATTCGCTTCAGTCAAAATTAGAATAGCTTGTCTCTGAGCTTCTAAATCTCGTTCAACTTCTCGTTGTTGGAATTCCCGACTGGCATTTAAAAACTGATAATCTAAATTGGTCAAGCTTTTGCCGGCCGCCCAAGCTTGAGCATCTTGCAAAGCCTGACCCCGCAACAGTCGCGATTCATCTTGGCAATCTGAATCTTCCCAAGCGTTAAAAGTTTCACTGTAGGGGCGGAGATTTGCTAATTGTTTTTCTACCCAATCAGCAGTAAAAACAGATTGATAAATTCGGTTATAAACTTTTAGTTGACCAGATTGCTTAACTACCAAACCTGTTAAGCGGAGTTCCATTTGTTCAGGAGTATTATCAGCGGCTATCTGATTTTGTTGCATAATTTGCTGATAGATCCCCAGCAAACGACTGGCACGTTGTTTGCTGCGTAAAATGCGGTCTCTAATCGTCTTCAAATGCTCTGGCTCATCCTGTCCTTCCCAATTCTCAATCACCTTTTTTTGGACTAAATCCGCGACCCAATCAAGGGGAGCTTCGATTGATTGGGAATTCAGATATTTTTTGAGCAGTTTACAAACTTTTTGCGTTAAAAATGGCTGTCCGCCCGTCCAAGATAATATCGCTTCTAACAACGCTTGAGAATTTTCTGCTTGAGTTTCTAAGCCTAATGCCAAAGGTTGTGCTTCTGCTAAGTGAAAACCCGTTAACTCAATGGCACGACCAATATTAAACGGAGTGCGAAGCTGATTACTTATCAAATCGGAAGGCGTTGCTACCCCAATCAAAGCAAAGGTTAAACGGTTATATTCTGGCTTATCGGCACGCTGGTTAAAACAATCACGAATCACTGCAAAAAAATCATCAATATTAAATGGCAAAGCCAATAAACTGTCAATCTCATCAACAAAAATTACGATATATTTATCAATAACTTCCAGCAATACCTCTCCGATAAACTTGCTGAAACGTTGGACAGGAGACACCAGTTCGTGACTCGTCCACCATTCATAAGAATCGAAATTATTGTAGAGTTCAAAACTATTCACCAGCGAGTCAATGATGCCAAAATACCACTCTTTAGAACTAATATCTGAAGTGCCAATTGCTGTAATATCAACGGCAGCACAGGCAAATCCTTCGTGCTGCAATCTAGCCATTGTTTGCACACGCAAGCTAGATTTACCCATCTGTCGCGAGTTGAGGACGTAACAAAACTCTCCCGCCATTAATCCTTCATAAAAATCTCGGTCAGCTTGTCTCCTAACATAAGTAGGCGCATCAATCGGTAAGCTACCACCAACTTGATATTCGTAATTTAGATCGGGTTTGTCATTCATTAACGAACTCCCAAAAATTAAATTATTTAAAAAAGTACGTTGTTGCGCTTTAGCGCTAAATCTGGCGCTAAAGCGCAACAACGTACAAATTAATGAACTCCCAAGCGGTCTTTAAAATATAGGCGGCAGAGATTGCACAGAGGAATCACATCATTACCTCGCAACTTCACTAAACCCTTACTGCGAAGTTTAAACGCTAGCCCGGCTTCTAATCGTACCGGAACCGAACTAGCAATTACTTGTTTCATTGCTGCTTCCAAATTTGGATCGGCAGTGAGATGAATTAAATGATGACGTAAATGATCGCCGTAAATTCCTTCTTCAGTCGGTGCACTTTGTAAAAATTCCTCTAAGGTTAAACAACCGCGAGCAATTTCATAAAGGGCTTTTCTTAACAGATAAGGATGCCCGTCTACCATTCCAATCAGTTGTTCTATCTGACTGGCAGACCAATTCAGTTGATGTTTTTGTACTAACTCTACAATTTGTTGATGGTTAAATTCGGGTAACTCAATTGATAAACCTACATTAAATGGCGACTGGTTGATGTTGAGGGGAATATAAACTTCTTTGGAATGGGAAATTACTAAACGTAGTTTTTTCCAAGCGGGTTCGTTTTTTCCTTTTTCATGCCACGCCCGCAGTAAACCAAAGAATTCCTGCGCTACTTGGGGATATTGAAAAACTCGATCGACTTCATCCAATCCTAACGTTAATGGTGTGGTAATTGTTGCTAACAGGTAGCGCTGAAAATAGTTGCCGCATTTTTGTTTGCTACCCATCCCTTGTTTCCAATAATCTGCTACTCGATCTTCTAAATTTAGTTCATTAGTAATATCAACACAAAGCCATTGCAACAACTGATCTAGATTACTAATAAAATTACCATCAGCAGATTGAAAGTTTAAATAGGCAGCTTGATGTCCCTGTTCTCTTGAATAGTATAAAATGCGCTGTAATAAAGAAGTCTTCCCCATTTTACGGGGTGATTTCACTCGGATCAAAGCGCCAGGTTTAGCAATAGTTTGGTAGCAGTCTGATTCCAGGGGAGGACGATCGATATATAGGGGGGAATCGAAACTAACAGAACCTTCTGGGTTATCTAAATTGGCGAGAGAAACGGCAGGCGAGACTAGCGATCGCACATTTGTCACCGCAGAGGACGACTCCTCAAGTATATTGTCAATAGCAGGAACGATCGCTCGTTCTGCTGTCTCTAAGTCAGCGAAATCTGACTTCTTCTTTAAAACAGGAGTGAGTTCTTCCGGGATACCTGCCATACTGATGCTAACGCAGCCTGACTTATAAGCAAACTCTATAGATTCCCCGGCTGCCAGTGCGTCATAAAATCCTACGGCGAAATTTCTGGCGGCATTATCTCCCACCGCTTGCTTCATACCAATAACATAGGGAATATGATGTGCGATCGCAGCCGCTTGTACGTCCGAATAGCAGGCGTTGAGTACCACGCATTCTACCCGATCCATAAACAGCTCGAACAAACTTGCTAAAGCTTTTGCATTTACCAGTTTAATCTTTCCTGTCTCATCCTCTAGAGCTAAACCCTCCTCTCCCACACCATGACCGGAAAAATGGACAATCTCTGGTTTATAATCGAGTACAGCTCGCTGCATATCTCGTGGCGTTACCGCCCACTGTTGCTCAAGTTGAAATTTTTCACGCTTTTTAGAGCGTTGCAACCCATCGGCAATTTCCTGAACCTCTTCACCTAAACGCAAAACCGTCGAGTTCTTAGGGTTCGCTGCTAAAAACAAGATGGTTTTTTTCTTTCTTGAGGAACTACTCATAAATGGGACTTTGACTAAAGGTGATTCGCTATTACTCCCTTTGGACCCCAAGAAGATCTAGTGAAGAGGACAAGGCTTTGCTGCGGGCTTTTATAGATATTGGCTCGCGATCGCCCATACAAGATATTATTGTTTTTTCATGCCGATCTACTTACTAGATTAAGTTTAGCAGCTCTACGGGAATATACTGTATCCTGTCAGGTAAATTAACCACAATTATTGTAGCGGCGGGTTCACGCGCGATCGGCAATATCAGCCATAACTCCCGTAAACCCTATTCTAGTGGGAACTTTTACCCTCGAAAATCTCCCAAAGCCTTCAATGCAAATTGTGGCAAAGCTAACATCCTGCGCCACCGCCAAGGTTCTTGATAAAGTCGGTACAACCATTCTAAATGATTGTCGCAAAACCAAGCCGGGGCGCGGTTTTTTGTTCCCGCCCAAATATCAAAACTGCCGCCTACTCCCACCCAAATCGAATTAGGGCAAAGGTGTCGGTGTTCGGCAATCCAAAATTCTTGGCGCGGCACTCCCAAGCCGACAAAAATCAGTTTGGGCTGCATTTGTTTGAGGCTTTCACGGAAGTCTTTCTCTTCATCTGCGGAAAGATAACCGTGTTGAGAAGCAATCGACAATCCGTTAACTTTTTGCTGCCAATTTTCTGCCGCAGCAGCCGCCACTCCGGGGGAACCTCCAAAGAAAAATAGTGGTTCCGAATCCGGCAATTTTCCGGCTTGTTGCAGCAGCGATTCTGCTAATTCAATCCCCGGATAGCGCTGTGCCGGTTTGCCACGCAGCCGCAAGTACAGCACCACTCCCGAACCGTCGGGAATCACCAGTTCCGCTTTGCGGATTACATCCGCTAAAGCCTGATTTTGCTCGGCTTGCATGGCCATTTCAGCATTCAGCGTCACGACGTGACTTCCTAACCCTTGATGCAGGCGCTCCATCAGCCAACCTGCATAATCATCTAATATGTGAACTGGTAGTCCCAGCACTGAAAATTGCGGGCGCGATCCATCCATATTTTTTTCTTTGAAATTCCTACACACCTAGTTATTTAAATTAGCTGAGATTGGCGATCGACGCTAGAGCAGTTTTGGTCGCAAAAAACCCGGTTTGTGCCACCAAAAGTCTGTTAAGTCATCGTTCGGTGGCCCAGAAACCGGTTTTTTTGTAAGCGACGGGTCGCGCAAGTTCATTAGAGTTTGCCAGCCAAGTGCGATCGAGCATTAGTGTTCGATTTTTTTGACAGAGCCGTCTGCGTACCATTCCATCGGTACTAGCTCAATTTTACCATTAATTTTCACTGTAGAGTAGACAACTTTCACGAAAGGAACGCTGTTGTTATTGTGGTTTTTGGTAGACATGGCAATTACCTTTTTGTGTTTGGATAACTTGAGAAACGATCTAATATCTGATATATTTAAAAGTCTATTCACCGCAAATCTACTCGCATCAGGAAAAAGAAGGAAAACGAAATGGCGATCGCAAAAACCCAGCGGCAAACCAGGTTGGATTATTACTACCAGCAAATCAAAAACATCATCCTCAAGCGCCAAAATCCTATTACTGGTTTGCTGCCGGCGAGTACCGCCGTTAACGCCCACGGCGACTACACCGATGCCTGGGTGCGCGACAACGTGTACAGCATTCTCGCGGTTTGGGGTTTGGGTTTAGCTTACCGCAAAATTGATGGCGATCAGGGCAGGACTTTTGAACTCGAACACAGCACAGTCAAACTGATGCGCGGCTTGCTGTTTGCGATGATGCAGCAATCGAGCAAAGTAGAACATTTTAAAAATACTCAGTCGCCCCTAGATGCCCTGCACGCTAAATACAATACTCAAACGGGAAGTATTGTTGTCGGTGATGACAAGTGGGGACATTTACAGTTAGATGCTACATCTATATTCTTATTAATTCTTGCTCAAATGACGGCTTCCGGGCTGCACGTAATTTTTACAATAGATGAAGTCAATTTCGTGCAAAATTTAGTTTACTACATCGGTAGAGCCTATCGCACGCCGGATTACGGAATTTGGGAAAGAGGTCATAAAATCAATCGCGGCAATGCAGAATTGAACGCCAGTTCAGTTGGCATGGCCAAAGCAGCGCTGGAAGCAATAAATGGGTTGGATTTGTTCGGTATTCAAGGTTCTCAAGCATCAGTTATTCACGTTTTGCCCGACGAAATTGCCAGAAGTCGCATAACTTTGGAATCGCTTTTGCCTCGCGAATCTAGTTCAAAAGAAGTAGATGCTGCTTTATTGAGCGTGATTAGTTTTCCGGCTTTTGCTGTGGAAGATCGAGAATTAATAGAACGGACTCGAAATAAGATTATTGACAAATTGCAAGGAAAATACGGCTGCAAGCGGTTTCTGCGGGACGGACACCAAACAGTTTTGGAAGATGCCGATCGCCTGCACTACGAACCCACAGAATTAAGGCAGTTTGAGCACATTGAATGCGAGTGGCCGCTATTTTTTACTTATTTACTCTTGGATGGCATATTTCAAGGAAATCAAGCTCAAGTGCAAGAGTACCAGCAGCGTTTGGAATCTCTAGCAGTCGATCGCTCTGGTTTGCCACTACTACCCGAATTGTACTACGTCCCCGCCGAAAATATAGAAGCAGAAAAGCTCAATCCCCGCAGCCAGCAGCGCTTACCCAATGAAAATATTCCCCTCGTTTGGGCGCAAAGTTTGTATTTTCTCGGTCAATTGCTGAACGAAGGATTAATCGCAGTGGGTGACATCGACCCGCTTGGAAGGCACCTCTCAGTGGGCCAACACAGAGAACCTTTAGTGCAAATTGCACTGTTAGCTGAAGACGAAGATTTGCAAGCAGAATTAGCCGCTAACGGCATTGCCACCCAAACCCCAAAACAGGTAGAACCCATTCAAGTCCGCCAGACTAAAGAATTATCAGCTATTTACACGCAAATTGGACGCAACGACCAATTAGGCTTAAGCGGCCGCCCCGTGCGCCGCCTGCGGAGTTTAACAACTTCTCGGGTGTTTAAAATTCGCGAAGAGGCGATCGTATTTCTCCCCTCATTTTTGAACAGACAAGAGTTTTACTTAACTTTAGATTACCATTTTTTAGTAGCTCAAATCAAGAGCGAAATAGCTCACATTCACCGCCACTGGTATCAGTTGGGACGCCCTACGGTAACGCTGATGCTGACTCACACGATGCTGGAAACCGGCCGGGAAGCGTTGCTAGAATTAATGAAGGAATTCCGCGATGGACACTGTAACAACACGCCAGTTAAACTCGGAAATCTTAAGCAGTTTATGCTGACTGCTGGCACCGAAAGAATTGATTTCATGCACGATTTTGAATTTACCGAATCTCCGGTGACAGGTGCAGTAGAAACGCGCAGCTATCTAACTTACAATCCTGAAAAAACTTGGCCTTTGGGTCACACGCAAGAATTTAAATTAGAGTGCGAAACTAATACTCAATTCTTGCTAAGTAGCCTGCGCGATTCAGAAAACTTGTACGAACAAATTGAGTTGCTACACACGTTAGTTCGCCTCAAAGGATTAAATTTTGATACGGGATTTGGAGGAGCGGAAGAAACAGTTAAAGTTGTGGATTTGCTCAACGAAGTTTATATAAAAGCTGGAGAAAGTTCGCAATCAAAAATTCAATGGGCAGTCATCCGTCATGCCGCAGGTTTGCTGGACAAAGTTGATATCAGTTTGTCCGATGCGGTGACAGACATTTTGGTGCGGCAAAAACAGATTGCTGTGGGGAAAGCCTACAGCGAAGATTCGATAATTTCGCGGCCGGGTTCTTATACGGAAGTGATGGACAAAATTCGCCAATTCTGCGGAGAAGACATTCGCGATCGAGTTCTAACTCAAGAAGTTCTCATCTACCTTGGCCTGCTAATTAAAGCCGAACCGCAGTTATTTAAAGGCCTGCTGACGCTAAGAGTTAGCTACTTTATTTTGCTGCTGACTAGCGAGTTTGCCCGCGAATTAGGAGTTACGCAAAATGAAGCTTACGAACATTTAATGCAGCTAAGTCCCTTTGAAATCAAAAATCGCCTGCGCCAAGTGTTGACGGAATACGAGGAAATGAATCAAATCCTCAAACAGCAAGAATCCCTGCGCGTCAAACAGCCGGAAAAAGACATTGAATGGGTAGTAGCGCCAGTTTCTGAAGAACCAACAATGCCTGGGGGAGGATGGCGCCGGAAACGGCAAATGGAAGGTACAGTCAATCGCGTACCGAAGGATTTTTATCCGAGTGTTTGGGGACTACTGCGGCACTGCAAAGGCTTGATAATTGGCGATAAATTAGAGCGGCGCAATCGGTTAGATAGCCATATTATATTATCGGAAATGACGCCTGGTGAAAAGAATTTTGCGCTACAAATTGAGCATTTGCTGAATAAAATTGTCGCACCGGAATATCGGCAAGTAAATATTGAGGCGCTGATGGAGTTGGCGGCGATCGCCCAGCGCAACCCAGAATTGCAAGTAGAAGAATACATCGTTTTAGATGTATTAGTCGGTCACGCAGTGCGGCTGAATTGGCAAGGAAAACACCCGGAAAGAGCGGGTAAATACGACGAAGATAAAGCGGCGGCTTGGCAAGCTTTTTACAATACTTCGCCTTACGTTTGTGCGAGTCACGTACTCGATGCTTTCCGATTCTTGACGAAGTTTGGATAGATTGAGGGCGGGTGGTTAATACAAGTCTCGATTGACCTGTTTGTAGTAACGACTTCCGTCCTTTCTTTGCCAACTCATCAGCAAGGGCTAAAGTCCTAACTACAAAGTTATTACATTTTTGCAACAAGTCAAGTAAACTGAATATTGGCAGTAAAATAATGTCAGCTATTAGCTCAATTACACGCGCCATCATCAAAGCATACTTAGAAGTTTTCATCGAAAACCTTGTCAATCAATACAGAGGACGGCTAATACCGAAACTTGATATTCCAGCAGCATATTTATCATGCAAATCCTCTAAAGGTCAATTGAAACCGTTTCAGGCTGCTATTATGCCCTCAGAGTTGCTGCGGATTAACGAGTTTGAAAGAGGTTTCAGCAGCAGCTTGGGCACAACTTATGAAGAATGTGCAAAACTCATTGCTTTGGAACATCACCAAGAAGCAAGCAGAAGCTATGAAATTTCTGGCGAAGTTAGCATAGAGGCTATCCATGAAATTGAGCGTCAGATAGCGCTATTTGAGCAGTCAGCAGACAAAAATGAAAATAAACCTGCTTTTGAAGAAATGATAGAAGCTGTTCTTGAGGCTCAAAAAACTAACCATTTAGTTACGCGATCGGTCAAAGTCAAAGCAGATTTGTACGTGCTATCTCATGACGGGAGGAAATTTTTCTTTGAAATTAAAGGATCGAAACCCAACAAAGGACAATGCTTGGAGGTAATTCAACGACTGCTGAGATATCATTTACTGTGCGGACTGTCTCGGCCCGATGCTCAATCTTATTATGCTATGGCTTACAATCCGTACGGGCCAAATCGTTCAGATTTTCAATGGCCAGTGGCAAGGAAGTACACGCCCTTTGAACAAGCTGTCATTATGGGGCATGAGTTTTGGAATATTATAGGGGGAGAGACTGCTTACGAAGAACTTTTGGATATATATCAAGAAGTTGGGCGGGAGAAGGGTAAGTATATGCTTGATGCTCTTGCTTTTGGATTTTAGTAAAGCACGAAATTCTTCTCAGGTTTCTATTTAAATTTAAGTAATAGTTAAAGCCGAGTTTAGGAGAAATAAAAGTGTCAGAGCAGCTTCATGAATTATTAGCATTTGTTTTAGAAAAAGAAGTGGGAATGCCTGCTAGCAAGTCTCGCTCTTTCGCCAGTCACTTTGCGGAGTTAGAAGAATTTTTGAACTTACAAGCAGAAACACTCAGAAACGGCATCAGCAGCATCTCTGGCAAAAGACTGCTCAGATTTACTTCCGATGAGATTGAACGCATTTTAGCATTTATATCTTCAGGCCAACTGTCGCTGCAACTTACTATCGCGGAAAATTTTTTAGCCAGCATTTGTCGAGATTTTACTGGGCGACAGCTAGTTATGGTTGAAAATCTGACTTTAGGGAAAATTCATCCCAACCCATTTTTAATCAGGGCGTTAAATCTGGACACTCCTGAAGAAGTTGTCAGGCTCAATGTTTATATGACTGCTACTAGGTCTATTGTCACTTCAATGGGATTTTTTATTCAAAAACTCTTGATATCTTGCTCGGAAAGTGCAGAAATTCCACCGGAAGAGTCTGGATGGGACGCAATTAAAACTACCAGTGATGGCGAGAAATGCTGGATACAGGTAAAAAGCGGCCCGAATGATATGGATAAAGACCCGATAGTATATTGGGCTGCCAAAATTGAGGAAAAAATGCACGAGGGCGATCGCGCTTATATTGGTATAGCTTACGGTAAAAGAACTAATAAAACTGTAACACTTGGTTTGCTGAAGCAAATTTTGCCCAATTCGGAAATGATCACTTTAATAGGTCGAGAGCTGTGGGATTTTGTCAGTGAAGATACTCGCTATACTGTGAATCTGTTTGAAGTTTTGCGTCAGTCGGCTCGTCAAATTTTAGCACAAAGTTCTATTGATGAAGCTATAGAAAGGTGTAGCGATCGAATAATCGATGAATTTATCGGGAAGTACGGCGAGGGAAGTCAAGGTGTTTTTAACTATATAGCAGATATATTTTGAGCGACAGCTTTGCATTAGCCAAGAAGCGCTACTACAAACCCCATACGACAAAACCCGGCGTTGCTTAATCAGGGTATGAAAAAAATAAGTTGAAAATCCCCAAGCTTTGTGGATACTGGTTTATATGAGTTGCATATTTAGCCTTTCATACCGTAAATCAGCAAAGCCGCGATTATGCGAGATCCTTCATACAGCGAGCGATGGCTATGGGAAAGAGCGATTACCTGCACGTCCTTACGCGTCTGCTACACATCATCACCCGCACCGCATTTTTGGTGCGGTTGGCAACACCGGCAATACTTCCGGCAACGCTCGTGCCGTGCAGAGTTCTGAGGCTGGAGCATCATGGCGTTGCCACAGTATTGTCGGTTTCTAGGAATAGCTTTGTACGGTTTTCTTCACTGCCAATAAATTCTGCTTCTTTCGTACTTATTCTAGCAAATACGACTAACTGAGTAGGGTTTTCCTGACTGTTCCTCCCACGCCCGGAAGCGGCATCATAATAACTGTAAGCAATGAGCTTCAACCCAAACTTTCGTTATAAAGTCTTACCAATCTTTGAGGTGACAGATTATGTTGATGCGCTATTGGCAACCATTCACAGAAATTGAAACGCTCCGCCAGCAACTCGATAAAGTTTTTGACCAACGGGCAACAACGAGAGATAACTCAGAAGCCACTTGGATGCCCGCTGTGGAATTTGCTGATGCTGGGGACAATTTCGTATTAAAAGCGCAACTGCCTGGAATTGACCCCAAAGACATTGACGTTCAAGTCACTCGCGAAGCAATTTCTATCTCTGGCGAACGCCGCTACGAAAACACCGAAGAAAAATCTGGCTACGTCCGCTCAGAATTCCGCTATGGCAAATTCCACCGGGTGCTTCCCTTGCCCGCACACATTCAAAACGACTCTGTGCAAGCTGAATACAAAGATGGCATTCTAACGCTAACCCTGCCCAAAGTAACTGAAGCCCGCAATAAAGTCGTCAAGATTAATTTGGCCGAAATTGCTGGAACTCCAGCAAATCCCGCTTTGGAACAGGCTAACCAATAACGATCGGCTGTGCTTAATCGAGTGAGGCAAATTTTCCCAAATTGAGCCTAATTGGATTTACTTAACAACAACGGAACTGGAAAAGTTGATACCGGGAGCTACACTTGCTCTCGGTATTCTTTATTAGGGAAAGCCGAGCGAAAAACTACCTACAACTGTCCTGCACCCGCAGTGAATTCAGTAACGCTTACAAGGCAGGCTTCTAGTAAATGCAGCAGAGAGCTAGACGAGCAGAATACCCAATCGCGATCCCAGGCTTTGAAATCCCTTAGTCTGACGCCCCACCCACTTCTGTGGCGAATAAAGAAACTTGGGCTATGTTAGACCACAGGGCGCTTTTACGGTCATCAGAAACTCTGGGGAAAAACGCTTGCGGCTATTGCATCTAATATATCTTGCAGCCGTTCTGCTTCCCGCCTCATAGTGCTACAGCCTCCTCCAAAATGCGATCGCGAATGCGTTCTTTCAACATATCCACGCTCGGCGCTCTCATGAGGCCACGATTGCCAGAAGCGAAACATGAGCTCACTTTTGTTGAGTAAATTACTATGTTACAATCAGCTCCAATCATAATTAAGTTTTAAAACAGGCCTTAACCTCACGCTCAATTTCCTTACGAGCTGTAGAATAACAATGACTATCAACTTAGCTGGCTATCAATTCGTTGAAACCCTCCACAGCGGAATAAGAACTTCAGTCGATCGCGCTCGGAAGGATTCGGACCTTTCCAGCGCGATCGTCAAAACGGTAAAGGCTGAGTATCCCACTCTTTCTGACATCACCCGCTTGCGCCACGAATATCAAATTTTGCACAGTTTGAACGTAGAAACAATTATCAAACCCATTAGTTTAGAAAACCATAAAAACGGTTTAGCACTGCTATTAGAAGATTCATGCTCCGAGTCTCTCAAAGATTGGATGAAGGGTAAAAAACTCACAATCATTCAATTTCTTTCTTTGGGACTCCAGCTTGTCTCTGCCTTAGCAGAAATCCATAAACATAACATTATTCATAAAGATGTAAAGCCACAAAATATTATCATCAACCCAGCCACTGAAAAAGTTCAAATTATTGATTTCAGCATCGCTTCGCGCCTGGAGCGAGAAAATTCGACGCTCAGCCATCCAGATTTGCTCGAAGGCACACTCGCCTATATGTCGCCAGAACAAACTGGCCGGATGAATCGGTCAATTGACTACCGCACTGATTTTTATTCATTAGGCGTTACCTTCTATGAAATGCTCACAGGCGAGTTGCCCTTTAATTCCACAGACCCGCTGGAATTGGTACACAGCCATATTGCCAAAACTCCCATTCCCCCTCACCAGCTAAATCCTGAAATCCCACCACAAATTTCAGCGATTGCAATGAAGCTATTAGCTAAAAATGCTGAAGACCGCTACCAAAGCGCTGAGGGACTAAAATTTGACTTAGAAACTTGCTTGATAAAGCTACAGGCTAGCGGATATATTTCCAACTTTGTTGTTGGAAGTGCGGATAAAGCAGGGCAATTAAATATACCGCAAAAGCTCTACGGTCGCGACAAAGAAATTGAAAAAATTCTAGAAACTTTCGAGCGTGTTACCAGTGGCACCACCGAATTAATGCTAGTTTCCGGTTATTCCGGGATAGGCAAAACAGTTTTGGTCAATGAAGTTCACAAACCCATTGTGCGGCAGCGGGGTTATTTTATTGCAGGTAAATTTGACCAGTTCAAGCGCAATATTCCTTATGCTTCCCTGATTCAAGCATTCCAATCCTTAACTCAGCAACTTCTAACCGAAGGCGAAGTAGAAATCCAAATTTGGAAAGAAAAACTGTTATCCGCTTTAGGCGATAACGGACAAGTCATCATTGATGTTATCCCTCAAGTCGAATTAATTATTGGCAAACAGCCACCCGTAGCAGAATTAGGGGCAACTGAAGCTCAAAACCGTTTCAGTCGCGTCTTTAAACAATTCATTGGCGTATTTACGACTGTTGACCATCCGTTAGTTCTCTTCCTCGATGACTTGCAGTGGGCGGATTCTGCCTCGTTGAAATTAATTCAATTGCTAATAACTGATTCTGATAGCAAGTATTTATTGCTGATTGGGGCATATCGAGATAACGAAGTTTCTCCAACTCATCCGACGATTCAAACAATTGACAAGATTCGCCAAACTGGTGCGACGGTGAATAATATTGTCCTTCAACCATTACACCTGGTTCATGTCGAAGAATTAATTGCGGATACTTTAAATGAAGCTGGCGGTTCGGAATCCCTGTCTGTAAAAACGCGAAATTTCGCGTCTCTACTTTTTAATAAAACGCAGGGCAATCCTTTCTTCATAAGTCAACTCCTCAAAACTCTCTATCAAGAAGATTTGTTGACTTATAAATTCACCCCCCTAATCCCCCCTTACCAAGGGGGGACAAAGGGGGGTTGGCAATGGAATATCGAGCAAATTCAAGCGATCGGCATCACCGATTACAATGTTGTAGAACTGATTGCTAGAAATATACGCAAATTGCCAGAAGATACACAAAAAGTATTAAAATTTGCTGCTTGTATTGGCAACACTTTTAACTTAGAAGTGTTGGCGATTGTCAATCAGGAATCATCCTTAGTCACGGCAGCGCAATTGTGGGCAGCACTTCAAGCTGGGTTGATTTTACCTTTGAGCAATGAATACAAAATTCCCCTCGTATTTAGTCAGGAAGAATCCGGCGGTTTTACCTTAACTGATGTGAAGGTTGACTACAAGTTTTTACATGACAGAGTGCAGCAAGCTGCCTATTCTTTGATTCCCGATGAGCAGAAAAAAGAGACCCACTTAAAAATTGGTCAACTGCTGCTGCAAAGTACAACGCCCGAAAACCGAAAAGAAAATATTTTCGCTTTAGTTAACCAACTCAATTATGGTACTGACTTACTTACCAGTGAATCCCAAAAATATGAACTAGCCCAATTGAATCTGATTGCAGGTCAGAAAGCGAAAGCTGCTACAGCCCACGATTCCGCCGTCAAATATTTGCAAGTAGGTTTATCTCTGCTAGCCGTAGATAGTTGGGACAATCAATATGAATTGGCATTAATGCTGCATGAGGAAGCAGCAGAGTCAGCATATTTGAGTGGTGATTTTGACGGAATGCAGAGATTCGTTGAGATAGTACAAAACTGCGCCAAAACACTATTGGACATAGTAAAAGTGTACAAAGTCCAGATTCAAGCTTATATGGCGCAGAACAAGCTGCTGGAAGCATTGAATACGGGGCTGCAAGTCTTAAAGCAGTTGGAGGTAGAGTTTCCCGACTCGCCAAACCCATCTGATATTGGGCAGGCGCTGGGGGAAACTGCGGCAATTTTGAGTGGCACCCGAATTGAGGACTTAATCGAACTCCCTGAAATGACCGATCGTTATCAATTAGCAGCGATCGGGATTTTGTCAAGTATATTTTCTGCTTGCTATTCAGGGATGCCGGTACTGGTGCCTTTAACAGTATGCAAACAGGTCAATTTATCCGTTCAATATGGCAATGCTTCTGTGTCTCCCTTTGCATATGCGGTATATAGTCTTCTTCTTTGCGGGGCGGTAGGAGATATTGAGGGGGGCTATGAGTTGGGCCAATTAGCTTTACGTCTAGTCTCAAAGTTAAATGCCAAAGAAATCGAAGTCAAGACTTGCCACTTAGTGTATGCTGCAGTTCAACATTGGAAAGAACACGTCCGAAATACCTTAGAACCTTTCCTGGCAGCTTTCTCTACTGGGCTGGAAACTGGAGATTTAGAATATGCTGGCTATGCCGTCATGGTGTGGAGTCATTACTCGTTTTTTGTTGGCAAGCAACTAATGCAGCTCGAACGAGAGATAGCAACTTATACAGATGCCCTTCATAAAATTAGCCAAGAAACAGCGCTTAATAATACAAAAATCTGTTGGCAAGCCGTCTTAAACATGATGGGAAGAAGCGAAAACCTCTGCGAGTTAAAGGGGGAAGCCTACGACGAAGAGAAAATGCTGCCGCTATATCAGCAAACCAACAACCAACTGGCAATTCATTACTTATACTTGCACAAACTTGCGCTTTGTTATGTGTTTGAGAATTACGCGGAAGCTTTAAAAAATATCCCTCAAGTAGAAAGTTCTTTCGGGTCGTCTACAGGGCAGCTAACTGTTGTTATCTTCTATTTCTACGATTCTCTAGTAAGGCTAGCTGTGTATTCTGAAAGTTCGCATTCCGACAAACAGGACATTCTTAACCGAGTACAAGCCAATCAAGAAAAATTGCAAAAATGGGCGCAATATGCCCCAATGAATCATCTGCATAAATTTTATTTAGTAGAGGCCGAAAAACATCGTGTTTTAGGCGAAAAATTAGAAGCGGTCGAGATGTACGACAAAGCGATCGCTCTTGCTAAAGAAAACGAGTATATCAACGAAGAAGCACTAGCTCACGAACTCGCTGCTAAATTTTATTTTTCATGGGGTAAAGAAAAGATAGCCCGAACCTACATGACCGATGCTTATTATGCCTATATGCGCTGGGGAGCTTTAGCTAAAGTTAAAGATCTAGAAGAAAAATACCCGCAATTAATAGCGCGATCGCCTGCGGTCACTGAAACCCCTTTCGACCCTACAATGACAATCGATCCTTTGACAATTACAGGCGCTCAAACAGAGTTCCTAGACTTGGCAACTGTAATGAAAGCATCTGTTGCCATTTCTAGCGAAATTGTTCTACCTAACTTGCTCAACAAGTTAATGAAAATTTTGATAGAAAACGCAGGCGCTGAAACTGGATCGCTTATTCTCTCAAAACAGGGTCAACTTGTTATAGAAGCGGCGGGAACTAAAGATGAAATCCGAGTGCTGCAATCTTTACCAGTATCAACTTTTGGGCAAGTGCCTATCTCGGTACTTAATTACGTCAGCAGAACTCAGAAAGATGTCGTTTTAAATGATGCCAGCAACGAGGAAATATTTAACGCCGACCCCTACATTACCCAACACAAACCAAAATCAATTTTGTGTGCGCCTATCCTATATCAAGGTAAGTTAACTGCCATCCTGTACCTAGAAAACAACGTGATTGCTGGAGCTTTCACGCCGAAGCGGGTAGAAGTGTTGCGGATGCTATCGGGCCAAGCTGCGATCGCCTTAGAAAATGCCAACCTCTATCACACATTAGAAGTCAAAGTAGAAGAACGAACCGAGGAATTAAAAGCAAAAAATACGAGCCTAGAAGTGGAAATTAAAGAGCGACAGCGAGCCGAGCAAGCGGCGGAAGCCGCAAACCGCGCCAAGAGCCAATTTCTTGCCAACATGAGCCACGAACTTCGCACACCGCTCAACGGCATTTTAGGTTATACCCAAATCCTCAAACGAGACACAGGTTTAACCAGTCAGCAAAATTCTGGTATTAACATCATTCATCAGTGTGGCGAACACCTTCTAACTCTGATCAATGACGTTCTAGACCTCTCCAAAATCGAAGCCGGAAAAATGGAACTCTATCTCACCGAGTTTCACCTGTCAGACTTTCTCCAAGGCATTACTGAAATCTGCCAGATTCGCGCCCAACAGAAGGGAATCTCTTTGATTTACGAACCGCTAACTCCACTTCCTACTTGCGTCCAAGCTGATGAAAAAAGATTGCGGCAAATTCTCATCAACTTACTCGGTAATGCCATAAAATTCACCGAAAAAGGAGGCGTTTGTTTTAAAGTAGACAGGCTGGAGACTCAGCAATCTTTGTCATCACCAATCGCCAATCCCCAATCCCTAACAGCGAAATTTATTTTCCAAGTAGAAGATACAGGCATTGGCATTGCGCCGGACGAACTCTCAAAAATATTTTTGCCCTTCGAGCAAGCCAGCGATTCAGTTAGCCAAATAGAGGGGACAGGATTAGGGCTGCCAATTAGTCGCCAATTAGTGGAGATGATGGGCGGCGAACTGAAAGTACAAAGCTCTTTAGGTAAAGGCAGTATTTTCTGGTTTGAGTTAGAGTTGCCTATTACCGAAAGCTGGGAAGGGTATCAAAAAGAACCTGAAAAAATTATCAGGGGTTTCTCAGGCGATCGGCAGAAAATTTTAGTCGTTGACGATCGCTGGGAAAATCGCTCGGTGCTAGTTAATCTTTTAGCTCCCATTGGGTTTGAATTAATGGAGGCAACGGACGGTCAAGACTGCGTGAATAAAGCGCTGTTATTTCAACCGGACTGTATTATAATTGACTTAGTAATGCCTGTGATGGACGGCTTTGAAGCGGTGAGGCGGATCAGAAAAATTCCTCTATTGAAGGATGTAATCGCGATCGGAACTTCTGCTAGCATTTTATCCGGCGATCCCCACAGCATTTTCCAGGCTGGTTGCAACGCTTTTCTCCTCAAACCTATTCGGGCAGAAAAGTTATTAGAATGCTTGGGCAACCATTTAGGTTTAGAATGGGTTTATGAGGAGCGAACAACTTTCAGTTCAGAAGGTATCTTCACCGATGCCTCTTCCCAAATCCAAGACCAACCACTGATTGCTCCCCCTTCGGAAGAAGTTGCAGTCCTGTTCGATTTAGCCATGAAAGGTGAACTCCTCAGTATTGAGAAGCGAGCCAGCAAGCTGAAGGCAATAGATATGCGTTATGCACCTTTTGTCAATCAGTTGCTTGAATTAACCAAAAACTTTGAAGAAGACAAATTAGTAGAATTTGTTCAACAGTTTAGATGAGGACTAAAAATGACTAGCGAATCTTTAGACAGAGGAACCATTTTAATTGTGGATGATACGCCCACTAATCTGGGTTCAGTATTGGATTTTTTGAGCGCATCAGGCTTCACTGTTTGGGTAGCTCGCAGCGGGTCTAGCGCTATCAAAAAAGTGCAATATTCTCAGCCCGATTTAATTTTGTTGGATGTTCTGATGCCAGAGATGGACGGGTTTAAAACCTGTCAACATCTAAAAGCAAATGACTTAACTAAAGATATCCCAGTCATTTTTATGACCGCGCTGGACGATACAGAAAGCAAAGTCAAAGGCTTTAATGTGGGGGGAGTTGATTATATCACTAAGCCCCTTCAACAGGAAGAAGTTTTAGCTCGGGCTATCACACACCTGAATCTGCGAAATCTAACTAAAAAGCTTCAGGCGCAAATTGTCGAGCGCGAGCGAGCGCAAGCCGACCTACAAATTTTGACACAAGAACTAGAGACGCGAGTAGAACAGCGCACCGCTGAACTTTCCCAAACGAACGAACGCCTCAAGCAGGAGGCTGCTGAACGCAAGCTTGCACAAGCAGCTTTGCAAGCATCGGAAGCGCGAGAGCGACACAAAGCCCTACAGCTCGAAAATTCCCTGCACGAACTCAAGCAGGTGCAAAGCCAGCTCATTCAAAGCGAAAAAATGTCGGGGCTAGGTCAACTCGTAGCTGGTGTAGCTCATGAAATCAATAATCCAATTAATTTTATTTATGGAAATCTTTCCTATGCTATGGAATATTCAAAAGCTTTGGTCACTATCATTGACCTGTACCAAAAGCACTATCCTAATCCGGCTCCAGATATACAAGCAGAAATCGCAGCAAGCGAGCTAGATTATCTCAAAGACGACTTGCCTAAAATGTTCAAATCGATGTACTTAGGAGCCGATCGCATCCGCGAAATCGTTTTATCTTTGCGCCTCTTCGCACGGCAAGAAGGATATGAAATGAGATCGGTCAACCTTCACGAAGGTATCGACAGCACGCTGATGATTTTACAGAGCCGATTAAAATTTAAGTCAGACCGCCCCTCGATTGAAGTGGTGCGGGACTATTGCCCAAACCTGCCCGAAGTGGAGTGTTATGGGGGAGAAATGAATCAGGTATTTATGAATGTACTTGCAAATGCGATCGATGCTATTGACGAGTGGAACAAGCAGAGAGCGCTAGAAGAAATTAAAGCGAATCCTAGCGTGATTCGGATTAGCACAGAAATAACCAGCAGCAATTGCGTAGCTGTCCGAATTGTTGACAATGGGCCGGGGATATCGGAAGATGTTCGTCGCCATGTATTTAACCCGTTTTTTACGACAAAACCCCCCGGTAAGGGCACAGGAATTGGGTTGTCGATTAGCTGGCAAATTGTAGTGGAAAAACACCGGGGAAGCTTGGGGTGTATTTCTGCACCAGGCAGAGGAACAGAGTTTACTATTGAGATTCCGATTCGGCAGGAGTCTCCTGTCTTGTCGCTGTCAGCTTGATGTTCTCCAAAAAAGTTAGTGAATTCATAGGGTTAATTTTTTAAACTACTCCCCAATCTAGCAAGCTTAACAAAAGTTGTGTGGCTGCTGCTTGTCAAGTTTCCTCGCCAACGATCGTCTTCCCAGGGATCACAAACTAAAAAACCTAGGGTTCGTGGTGGTTGTGTGCGATCGCTGAAGGGGTAACAAGAGAGCTACGAGGTAAAGCGCATAATGGTTTCCGCCCTTATACCTCTCTGATAAAAGCGGCGTTTATGGGGGGATTTACTGGCTAATTATGCAGTCCATTGGTGATATTGTTCCCAGTTTTTAACGCAGTTTTCTCCATTTAAATCCACACAAAATGTACTGCATCTTCAGTAAATTCTCCCGGCTTCTTTGGGACGACAGACATATTTTTTTTTTGATGTCAGTTGATTTCATCTCATTGCAGGGTTGACTTTAAATAAGCCAGAGACATCACCAAAATCCTTGAGTTCAATCGGTTTTCTCTTAATCCAGTGCCTTCTAGATTATAGCCCCCACTTTTACAGTCTCGGAACATTTCTTCAATCCCCATTCTTTTTTTATACGCTTCAATGGCGACGATTAAACTTACCTGATTAGTCAAGATATACCAAGGCTATTTTGTGTTTTGATTGCAGTAGTTTATTTTCCATGTAGCTGCCACGACAAAATCCTGAAAATGGCCGGATTTACGGATTTTATTCCCTTGACAATATAAAGCAATTCCGGTTTAATTGGCAACTCATCTAATCGCTGCCAAATTTTATTTTATACTTCTAGAAAAGTCGCTTTTTTCAAGCTTAAACAACATCTGACATTCCTTGTCTGGAGCCAGGTGGCTAAATCTAGGGAACAAAACTCGCGGTCTCCTAGCACCACTATTTGATAATTTTTGAATATTGCTAAAACTGAGGAGAGTACACTTTCTTGTTCCTCCTGGTTACTATTGCCTATGTGCGGCAGTAATATCCAGGCTAAGGCAATGGCTTTTCTTGACCAAATCACGCGAACCATTAGTAAGTTGAGATTTTTTCCCTGGCTGCGGTCAATCGCTAGGTATAACTTATGTTTCGACTTTTTGGGTGCCGATTTCTCTAGGCAATAACTGATGATAAGCCACAATAAGCTACTAATCGTTAAGGTACGTAAATCCAAGAATCTTTGTAAATTTCTACCTCTTCCTTCACAAGTTATCCAGATTGGAAAGACTCTTGCTATTGTTTCTAGTTTGAATTTTTTTTCGGCTTGAATCAAGTTGAGCCAGAAGCAGCAACATCAGGAAGTGGGCGCAGCCCAATTTTTTTCTAGATGCTCGTGACTAAATTCCATTAGTATTTTTTTGATTTGTGGGTTTACTTGTCACTATAGTAGACCCATCTTGTTTGGGGAACCCAGCTCTCATCCCTTCTGTGTCAAGGTTTTAGCTTCCTTGTTAACCCCCAGAAATTGTCTGTTAAAAAGCAATCAAACAATAATTGGGGTCGGCGTCCCGCCCGCGGAGAATATGCAATTTAAATGCGCGACAGCTTAAATGAAATTTTAATAAAATTGAAAAAAGTCAAAAGTAAGAAAGCTTTCAGTAAAAACAAGTTTTTTTACTTTTGGCTTTTGACTTTTGACTTTTAGCACATCGAGTATTCCACTCAAAACTCAAAACTCAAAACTCTTAAGGCGCTGCTGCTGCCCTGCGGTTGGCAACAATCAGATTAGCCTGATACTCTGCGGCTTTTTGCTGAGCCTTTTGGTAGTTCGGGCTGGTTGACGGTACGGCTCTCATGAGCTTAACCGCTTGCTGCCACTCGCTTGCTACTGCGATCCACTCATTTTGAGACTGAGCCTTCTGGGCCGAAATTGCTGCTTTCTGAGCTGTGTTAACGGCTTCTCTCCAAGAGTCAGGCTTGGGCGCGGCGGCTTTTGGTGCAGGAGAAGCTGGAGCTGGGCTTGCTGGCGCAGCAGCAGTGGGAGCGGGTTTTGGTGCAGGGGAGGCTGCCTGTGGGGTGCCTGGAGATGCGGCTGGAGAGGATACAGCGGCTTTAGAAGGGGGAGATGAGGGTTGGGGGGAGGGGGAAGCAGCTTCGGGGGCGATGGGTTCTGGGTTAGAGTTGCCGAAGGGGAAAGTTTTAGTAAAGAAAAGCCCTGCGATCGCCGCCAGAGGTACTAAGATACCCACAGGTATTACCCATTTGGGAAATTGTTTTTTCGGAGGCGGGGCTTGATCTTCGTCTTCGTCTTCGTCTTCCTCGTCGTCATCTCGATCGAATTCTCCTTCTTGATAATAGTCTCCGCCTTCGGGTTCGACATCATCTAAACCTACAGAGTCGTCAGGCATTCCACTATCCAAGGGGTAAGGCATGGAACCTGCAGGCATCAGATCAATTTCATCTTCCCACGCAGGCGATCCGTCACCTGTTCGACGCCCGTAAACCTTTACAGTGTGAATTGATTCGAGTCCCAGCTTCGTCATGCCGGTGCGGATGAAATCGACCAATACCATTTGATCCGGTACTTTGTCTGCCTCCAGAATTATGTGGAGGCAGCCGTTGTCGCGCGTCACATCGGCGTTGATGCCTTTGGGTTTGAGTGTACGGTTGATGCTAGATGCGATCGCTTTTGGATCGCCTTGCTTGAGCAGTTCCCGCGGGTTCTGTTGTGTCATGGGTAGCGCTCTTTTTTTGGGGGGGGTGGAGAGCCGGCAAATAATATTAACCGATCGGCGTTCGGCGGACAATATTTATTTACCACATTAACTTCTACTTTGCCATTCTGAGAGTATTTCTAGTATCTATTGACCTTTTGACCCGTGATCCGGCATCAAGCACATAGCCTCTATCGAAATTTGTTGTAAAAATTTACAGTAAGGGGCCGATCCTGTGCGCTGTCGCGCATCAGCGAAACAAGCTAGAAAGTTCTATAACTTTGGTTTGCAGGGTTGAGATTTCTTCCCGGCCCCGCTTTAAAGAAGCTTCTAACTCTAGCAGCAAAGGCAAACTTTTTTGCAGTTTTTCTAAGCTGGCGTTCTTGACTTCTTGACGAAAATAGTATACTCGTTTCGGATTGCCGAGATCTAGCGCTTGAGCAATTTTATCATCGCGATCGCCCGCTTGGATCATTGCCTTTACCCACAGCCAAATCCGAAACTTACCAGTCAAGCCAGCCGTAATCCTCAAACCAGGTTCGCTGCGGCCAGTTAAGCCGGCCAATAAATCCAAAGCGGCGGAGGTATTGCCCTCGCGAATCGCATCGGCTAGCTGGAAAGTATTCTGGGCGTGACAGTGTACCAGTGCCGCAACTTCTTCCGGGTTCAGAGGTTGGCTGCGGTTGCCCGCAAACAGCAACAATTTTTCGAGTTCGCTGTATAGCTGGCGGGTATCGCTACCAATGGATTGGGCCAAAAGTTCGATCGCTGTGGCGGTCAATTTTACGTTCATTTCGCCGGCGACTTGGCGCACCCGCTGGACTAATTCTTTGTCATTCCAAGGTGGAATCGGCGAAAATTCCCGCACTTGGGCGGACTGGACAAGTAACTTGGTAGATTTGAGCCGGCTGTCGGGTTTTTTGACGGATGTCAGCAGCAGCACGGTGGTAGGGGGAATCACCGGCAGCGTCCGTTCAAATTGCGCTAACAGTTCTGGAGAACACTGCTGCGTAACAGTCGTATTTGCCAGCCAGACAAAACGGCTGCCGGTACCGAAGGGGGGCGTTAAGGCTCGATCGAGCCCTTCGACCACAGTGTCGGGTCGATCGGCAATAATCTTGTCATAGTTAAAACTAGCCCAGTTGGGGTCGAGGACTGTTTGGCGCAAACTTGTCACAGCCTGCGCCATCGCAAAGTCGTCTTCCCCCCAAAACAGGTAAATTTGCATGAAAAACGCTCACTAGCCCAAAAAATCAGAGTTGCACGCGAGGCTTGTCCAACATATCCTGAATTGGGCTGTTGGAAGCCCGCGCCATAATATAAAATTTGGTGTGGGAGTATGTCACCGCGAGGAAATCAAGATTGGATGATACTTATCAAGCTTACGTAAATCGGGTGGCGCGAATGACGCTGCTGGAGTCTTACAAGTCCCAGGTGGAACACATTCAGGAATCTCCAAAATTTAAGCCGGACGAAGCTGGTCACAGAGATCCTGTACCTTTTCCGGGTTATTCGGTGATTACGCCGCCGGCTGGGGAAGATGCAGAAAATGCTGCACTTTATAGTAATTTGCACTCGATCCAACAACGGCTATTGCATGAAATAGCGGACGGTGCGATCGTGGCACTGCCTCCTGATAGCTTCCATTTAACCGTAGCCGATTTGATTTGGAGCAGCGCTTTTCGAGATGCCTCTGATAAAAATCCCGAATTTGAGGAGCAACTGCGCTCGCGCATGGCCGATCGTTTTGCCGCCTGCAAACCCTTGGCGGGGGGCCCTCCCATTCGCTGGATAGTGCTGGGGTTGATGGTGATGACTAGAGCTGTGGGTGTTTGTTTAGCACCGACGGACGAAAACTCTTACAAGCAAATTCTGGAGTTTCGCCGATCGATCTATCAAAATCCCGATTTAATGGCTTTGGGAATCGAACAGCAATATCATTTTACGGCCCACATTACTCTGGCTTATTTTGGGGACGTTGGGCCGAACCTTGACCGCGATCGCTTGTGCGCTTTGCTGTCAGAGTTAAACGAGCAATGGCTGGACACGCCGCAAGAACTGTCTGTACACCGAGTGGAACTGCGGAAGTTTGACGACATGACCACCTACCTCCGGCAACCGGACTGGCCTGTGTTTGAGTTTTAACGAAGGAAGAAGGAAGAAGGAAGAGGGAAGAGGGAAGAAGGAAGAGGGAAGAGGGAAGAAGGAAGATTTTTTCCCATCTCCCACTCTCCCCATCTCCCCATCTCCCACTCTCCCACTCTCTCGCCCCCTCTCCCCCTCTACCCCTCTCGCTTGTGACAATAGTCAGGATATTGGCTATTAAATGCTTTAATTATTTTTGTTTGACAGTAAAGTCAAGGAAAAAATTTATGAAAAACCAGGAAAAATCAGTAATTCTGGTTTTTTACTTTTTGCTTAAAAAGTGACAGTACACGTTGTTGGTATCGGTTTAGATGGAGCTGCTGGGCTGAGCGAATCGGCGCGGCAGGTTGTAGAAATGGCCGCTCTGCTAATAGGGAGCGATCGCCATTTGAGCTATTTTCCCCAGCACGATGGAGAGCGCTGGGCGTTGGAAGATTTGACCGAAGCAATTCTGGAAATTCGGCGGTGGTGGGCGACTGAACCCGAATTAGAACCCTCAGCAGGGACGGTGGAACCCCGCGATCGACCGATCGTAATTTTAGTGGCCGGCGACCCGCTGTTCTACGGCTGGGGAAAGTTGTTAATTGCCCAATTGCCGCCAGAAAAATTAACTTTTCATCCCCATGTCACTTCGGTGCAGTTGGCTTTTAATCGCTTGAGAATCCCTTGGCAAGATGCTCATTGTGTAGGCTCTCAAGGACGCTATTTTGAGGAGCTGACGGCGAAGCTGAAGCTCGGTGTGGAGAAGATTGCGGTGCTGGCGGACGAAGCTCACACTCCGGCTGTACTGGCAAGTTTGGTGAAAGCTCTAGATTTGCCGACACGCTACGAGTTTTGGGTTTGCGAAAACTTGGGGGCGGCCGAGGAACGGGTAAGCCGCAAGTCTCTGGAAGCTTTGCTGAGAGAGTCTTTTGCACCGCTGAGCGTGGTTGTGATGCTGCGGGAGTCCCCGCCGAGGGCAGAACCTTTGGATCTGGAAAAGTTGCCTTTGTTGGGAATACCGGATGCAGCTTTTATCGGTTGTGGCGACAAGCCGGGTTTGACGGTTGAACGGGAAGTGCGGGTGTTGGTGCTGGGACAATTGGCTTTGCAACCGGGACAAGTTGTCTGGGATGTGGGTGCTGGTAACGGTTCTGTGTCGATCGAAATTGCTCGTTTATTCCCGCAGTCTGAGGTTTACGCGATCGAACAAACGGTTTCTGGTACTTCTGCGATCGAGTTCAACTACGGCCGTTTTGGGCTGCAAAATGTGTTTTCGATTAACGGAACCGCCCCGGAAATCTTGCACCGCTTGCGTCCTCCGCACCGGATTTTTATTGGCGGTAGTGGCGGAGGGTTGACTAAAATTTTGGGCGTTTGCGCCCTGCGGCTGCTTCCTGGAGGCTCGATCGTGCTGGCGTTGGATGCTTTTGAGGATATTGCTACTGTTTTGAGCTGGATGGGCGATCGGGTGCGCCGCGAACCGCACTGGAGTTACCGAATCGTGCAAGTGCAGTTATCGCGTTCTGTGGCTGGGGGGAATTCAACTCGTTTTGATGCGTTGCGGCCAGTTTCGATTGTGACGATCGATCGACACTTGAATTAATGTCTGAATTTTTACCGCTGATTAACGCAGATTAATGGCTGTGTTATCTGTGTTTTTTGTGGTTTTAGTTCTCGCTTGATTGAATCTAATCTTTTTTTACCGCAGAGGGCGCAGAGGGCGCAGAGGAAGAGAGGAAGAGAAGAGGTAATTTTAAATGGGTTTGGGGTATTAGGTTTTAATTTTTAATTAACAAAACTACGGCTGCTGTTGCTAGCAATAACAGAATTCCGGCGGCACCGGCTAGGGGTTTTGCTGCTATTCCTGTAATCCATTCCGGTGCGCGGCCTGTGGGATTAATTGCGCCTTCTGTATCTACGGTAGTTATACCCCAAATCCAAGCTGCGTGAATGCCGATCGCCAATCCTAAACTGCCATTGTCGGCGATGCGGGCTAATGTTAAAACCATCCCCATCAGCCACAATCCGGGCAGTTGCGGTAGAGTTTCTTTGGCTGCCCAAATTAGATGGGCGATCGCAAAAATGAAACTGGCGATCGCTGCTGCGATTAGCACTGAGTAATCTTGCTGGAGGATTGTTTGCAAGCAGCCGCGAAAGATTAACTCTTCTGTGGCGCTAATCCACAGTCCTAATAACAGAGTCAGCAGACTAGCAGGGTTAAAAATTAAACTCCAAAACTTAATTTTTGTTTCGCCTGTTTCGGTGGAAGTTTCGCTGTTTTTTAGCTCGACCCAGCCTGCGGTTAATTGCAGACTGAATAAAATTACTAAGCTGATTATTCCTAATCCTAATCCCCGCAGTAATGAAATCAAAACTGCGGGTTGCCAATCCCAACCCCAGTTGGCAAAAGATGTGTTTTCGATCCAACTTGTCGCCCATAATATGAAGGGGACAATCACGTAGAGGGAAGCGAGTAAAGGTAGTTTTTTGTTTCCCAGGGGTTGGGGTGGATGCCATTTGAGGGCGATCGCCAGCACAATCGCTGCGGGAAGCCACACAAATATCCAAGTCGAGAAAAACAAGATTATTTTGACAATTGCTGGTATTGACGGCGACAGCAGTCGCAGGTTAGTTATACTATTCCACATTTAATGGGTTGCAACTATAATAATGTTGACTGTTGGCTGTTAACTGTTAACTAATGACTACTGACTACTGCCAACTGCCAATTGACTACCGATCGAGCTTGCGCTGAATTTGCCTCAAAGATTGGTACATTTCGGGCAAGCGGTTGTAGATTGCTGTGGCTTTGAGAAATAGTTTGTGGGGAATTGCTGGAATGCCCGTCACGATCGCACCTGCGGGCACGTCGCTGTGAATTCCGGCTTTGGCTGTGGCGATCGCCCCATCTCCGATTTTGGCTTGATTGGCAATTCCCACTTGACCTGCCAAAATTACATTGTTGCCAATTTTTACCCCGCCGGCCATGCCAACGTGAGCGGCAAACGCGCAATTTTTTCCTACTTGACAGCCATGACCTACGTGTACTAAATTGTCGATTTTTGTATTCTGGCCGATGCGGGTTTCTCCGACAGCGGGCCTGTCGATCGTGCTGTTGCAGCCAACCTCAACGCCCTCTTCTAATACAGTGCAGCCAGACTGCTCCATTTTCACCCATCCTGTCGCTGTCGGCACGAACCCAAAACCTTCGCTGCCGATCGCCGCACCGCTGTGAATCACGCAATTGGCCCCGATGCGAGTACGTTCGTGAATGACACAATTAGCGTGTAAAACAGTGCCTTCACCAATTACCGAATCTGGGTAAATTACGACATTTGGATGAATGCAAACGTTGCTGCCAATTTTGACTTTTGCTTGAATAACGGCGTGGGGGCCGATATAGACATTTTCACCAATTTCTGCTGAGGGGTGAACGACGGCTGAGGGATGAATTTCGGATGCTGGGCGAAACGGTTGATAGAAAATGGCGATCGTTTCAGCAAACAGCAATCGCGGATCTGGTGCGGCAATCCAAGCAATGTTGCGATCGTCACATTGAGCTTGAAGACTTTCATCTAAGGGTAAAATTAAAGCCGAAGCATTTGTAGTGGCTGTATGAACGGCAAATTTAGCACCTTCTATATAACTGATAGTACCGGGTGCAGCTTCATCAACAGGGGCCGCGCCTGTAATTTCCGGATCGGTAGCAACCGACGCTGTGAGGGTGCGACTGGTGGCTGAGTTAAGTTTTTCTACTATTTCGCTAAACTTCATCTATAAAAATTTGTTGTTAACACAGATGGATCATAGTTAAAATTACCAGCTTTGGAGCACGATCGGAGCAGTTGCCATTTAAAAAACAAAAACCCCGATTTCTTGAAGAAGTCGGGGTTGTAGCGATCGATTATTTTTGGAAATTATTTTACAGAAACTGCATCTACGTCAACGGTGCTGCCTTGGGCTTCAGAATAATGGGCACCGGTGGCTTCGGATGCTGAAGCTGTCTCTGTTTGGCGGGATTTAAAGTAGTCGATCGCCATTTGGGATACTTCGGAAATCAGCAAGACTGCAATTGCCACATCGTCAATTTGTCCGACGACGGGGAGAAAGTCTGGGGCAATGTCGATCGGGCTTACCAAATATGCCAGCGTTCCCAGAATAATCCACCAGCGGTATTTGGGGTTGCGGAGGGTGTCGCGATACCAGTTGTAAACAGATTGTATAGAAAAGCTCATGGGGTTGTCCTCTACTTATATTTTCAATCTTGACAAATTGTCGCTCGAAATGCTTGTGGAGATATCCCCCCTAGGGTTGGCAAGAGACTTCTACCTGGGAGTATAGGGAATTGGGAAGGGAGAAGTTGTCAAGCTGTATTGAAAGGGCGGCGACTCTTGACAACTCCCCTACAGAAACCTGACAGATGAAAGCCGATGGAATAAATATGTGTTTATCTGCTGTTTTAAATAATATTCATATCTATCACTCACGAATTTTGAAAGATCCATTTTTGGTCGCCGATCGCAATTTCGCAGCCATTTGGTAGCCAAAAAGGCTCGTTAGCAGCCAGCCTCTGCCCGCCCACAAAAGTGCCGTTGGAACTGCCGCTATCGACAAGCTGATACCGCTGTTTGCCAAGTTCGTCAGTGGCGCGGCGGATTTGAGCGTGGTAGCGCGAACTTTGCGGATCTTGTAATACTAGAGTGTTGGTTGGTTCGCGTCCAATTGTAAAAGGATTGGCTGTGAGGGCGATCGCCTCTCCAGAAAGTTTGTAGATTAAATATGCGGTTGTTTTGCGATCGCTGCTTGCGAGTACGGTTGGTGCAAGTTGCGGAGGATTTCTCCCAGCAGGGAGGCTGTTTTGAGCAAGTTGTTGTGTCAGTTGTTGTAAATCGCGATCGAACCCTGCTGCTGTGTCGGAAGCTGGAAGACTCGCAGGAGAATTACCTGAAATTAAGTTTAACTGCTGTACGGGAGATTGAGGAACAATCGGACGGCCTGCTTCGGCAATTCTCATTTGCAGGGCGGCGGCATTTTCTGCTTCCTGTCGGGCACTCATTCCCTCAACTTGGCGAATAACTCCGTTGGTTTCGGGAAAGCTGACATCGCCAATTCGCACGTCTTCTAAGTTAAAACCTAGGGTATAAAAATCTTGGACGCGATCGAGCAAATTTTGGCGCAGCAACAGGCGTCCTTGACTGATAAGCTGTTGTAGGGGTATTTGCCCGATCGCTAATCCCATACAATCCTTAACTGCACTTGCTAAAACAGCGAGAGGATCGGACAATTCCAAAGCTACTCGTTTCGGATCTATAACTTGATAAATAACAGTCAGAGTGGCATCAATTAAAAATCGATCCTTAGACAAAAAATCTCCGTGCGACTGCACATCCAAATTGCGGAGTTTGGTGTCTACGATGACAATTTGACACTGTTCCAGCAGGGGAAGGGCGAAGCTGAAATGCCGCCCGGATTTTAGGGTACGCACGGCGCGGCCGTTTTTGACCAACAAACCCGTGTAACCCGCCCCTATAAAGTCCATACTAAACCCGGCCCAGCGTTCTGGAGTTATCGTTTGAATTAGGGGAGAAGCGTTGTTCATGGGAGGGAGTTGAGGGAGGGAAGATTCTATTTTTAGGGTAACAAATTGCTGGGGGCGAGCGATCGGGCGGTGTGCCGGTTCCGCAACCTTTATTCTATACTTCTGGACTCCCCGCGATTCAGGCCGGACTGGATCTAGTTTGTACCCCAGCAACCCACCTTCTGTTTGTACTGCATTCCCACTTTTGCCATCACCCACCGGGAAGCAATATTTTCCGGTTTAGAAAGCGCTACAATGCAATCGAGTCCTAGAGTTTGAAACCCGTATTCTAAGATAGCAAACGCTGCTTCATTTGCTCAACCCTACCCCCAGTTTATATTTATTTGTACTAACTTACTCACTAGGCTTAAAGTGCATACATTCGCAAAAAATCTTTAAATTATCTGCGTTGCATCTAGGGTTTCCCTATTAATCAAAGATTTATGCAATAACTCTAGTGGATCGATCGCCCTTTTGATTCACCTGACCAAAAAAGCCGCACACTCAACATGAGAAGTCTGAGGAAAGAAATCCGCCGGCTGCACTCGCGCTAACTTATAATCCCCATTGTCGCACAAAATCTTCAGGTCGCGAGCCAAAGTAGCAGGCTTGCAGCTAACATAAACAATGCGATTTGGTTTGATTTCCTTGATAGCTTCCAAAACCGCGCGATCGCACCCTTTCCTCGGCGGATCTAGCAGCACAATATCAGGTGTCAATCCCAAGGAAGGCAGCAAACTCTCTACAGTTCCCACCTGAAAATCGACATTTCTCACGTCATTTAACTCAGCATTTAATTGGGCTTGTTCGATCGCCGCCGGTTGCACTTCTAAACCTATGGCTATTTTTACTTGTTTTGCCAGGGGTAAAGTAAAAGTTCCAATTCCGCAGTAAGCGTCAACTAAAACCTCGTTTCCCTGCAAATTCAATTCCCCTACAATTACCTCTAACAAAGCTTCAGCCGCCTCTGTATTTACCTGAAAAAAAGTATCAGCTCTTAGCTGAAATTTCAAACCAGCAAAACTTTCTCGCAGATAAGAACGACCCGCAATGCAGCGAGTTTCAGCACCAAAAATCACATTAGTTTGAGCGGGGTTTATATTCAAACAAACACCTACCAGTTGAGGATATTGTTTCAGCCACTCTGATGCTTGCTCTTCGAGTCCCGGCAAGTCTCCAGTGCGAACTATTAAAGTGAGCAGCATCTCGCCCGTGCGCCGTCCGATTCGCAAGGACAAGTGACGCAATTCTCCTGTATGTTTCTTTTCGTCGTAGACTTGCCAATCCCGCCAGTGGATGTCTTCTTTGACCTCTTTTAACAAAGGATTGAGGCGCGGGTCTTGCACCGGACACTGATTGAGATTGACTAATTTGTGGGTGCTTTTTTGATAGTAACCTGCTTGGACTTGACCTGTTGCAGATATTGCCACGGGATAAGTCGCTTTGTTGCGGTATCCCAAAAATTGAGGAAATCCCTCGATTTTTCCCGTTAAAATTTCATCAACTTGCACATTGCTAAATCCGCCAATCCTTTCTAAGGCTTGAATGATTTGATTTTGCTTGGCTGCAAGCTGATATGGATAATCTACGTGCTGCCACTGACAGCCACCGCACTTGTCGGCGACAATGCAGTTAGCTCGGATGCGGTGTTCGGAGGCTTCCAGAAGTGTGTCCAGCTTGCCTTTAGCATAGGTGGATTTGACTTGCACGAGGCGGACAAGGACTCGATCGCCCGTCACGGTATCAGGCACAAACACTACTAACTCACCAAAACGACCAACTCCATCGCCGGTGTCGGTCAAGTCGGTAATCTCTATCTCAATCAGTTGACCTTGCTGGCAAGGGTTTGCCAATTTCGTCGAGTTTGGGGTCGGGAATTTAGATTTGGTCACAAGTAGTCATGGTAGGATTTAATATGGTAATGCAATATCGCTCTCTCTTTCCTGAGATAAGTCGTAGCGAAGAAGCGGGGCGTAAGCCATCGCACTCAAGCTCAATTGCAGGCTGTCTTCCTGCGGCTGAACGTCTTGCTGCTAAAGCCAAGCTTCAACCGGGGAGTCGAGCTTGTCGCGAGTTGCCTCGATCCCGTCGGTGCGATCGGCTGTTGGGGCGATGTAGCAAAAACTCGTTAAACAGTCAAAGTGTCTGCCGACATCCAAACTCTCACTCGCAGTTTTTGAGTTTTTCCCGCAGTACCCTGGAACACAAGGAAACTGGCTTGAATATCAAGCATAACGCTTGGGGAGATTTACCCTCTACTTCTAGGATTGATAAATGTTAGGAGCAAGGCGAGTCTGCGAACCAAGAATCCCGTCGCCAACAGATGGGAATGTTTATTAATGTTATCCTCAAATTTGAATAACAATGAGCGTAGTTAGCCAATTTATTCTCCAAGCCGACGACGAACTTCGTTATCCCAGTACCGGCGAACTCCAAAGTATCAATGATTTCTTTAAAACCGGAGAACAGCGGGTGCGTATTGCTACTGCGCTGTCTGACAGTGAGAAGAAAATTGTTGAAGAAGCTAGTAAAAAACTCTGGAAAAAACGACCTGACTTTATCTCTCCTGGGGGCAATGCTTACGGCCAGCGCGAACGGGCTTTGTGTCTGCGCGACTACGGCTGGTACTTGCGCCTGATTACCTACGGTATCTTGGCGGGTGACAAGGAGCCGATCGAAAGCATCGGTTTGATTGGCGTTCGGGAAATGTATAATTCTCTCGGCGTTCCTGTTCCTGGCATGGTCGAAGCTATCCGCTGTTTGAAGGAAGCTTCTTTGGCTTTGCTGAATCAGGAGGATGCTAAGGAAGCAGCTCCTTATTTTGATTATATCGCTCAGGCAATGTCTTAATTGCTTTGGTGATTGCTTTCATGAATGTGGCGGAGCATTCGCGGGTGATTTTTGGGGTGATTCGATCTCGCAATTGCTCGCAAATGTTTCGCTTCTGTTTTGGGCAAGGAAATCTGCCTAATTTCTACTAGGAAGCAATGCTGTTTAAGCTTTCCCAAATGTTGAGTTCGTCTTGTCTTTCAATGCACATTTGATTTAAAAAGTCAAGGGTTTTTGGGAGAGATTGTTTTTTGAATTTCCGGCTGTCGTAGTGAATGGATGTTTTGAGCTGCGAGAGTTCTCCAAGGTTGGGGCAGGTTTGGATATGATGGGCGATCGCATTTTGCCATTCTTCCAGCCTGCGGTAGCTGACAAACAGGCCGCCTCTATCCCGATGGTGGACAAAAACCACGAAAGCCCATGATTCGACTCGCTTAATCAGGTTTTGGCTGATTTTGAGCAGTTGGGCGATCGACCTGACGGTGATGCGGAGCTTTTTTGATGGTTGGATGCGGCGAAACAGTGCTGTCATGGCTGAGTCACTCCTGAACTTGGGTGAGGTAGTTTGTGTTCGTCTTTGTATCTTACTATATCATATCATTCTACACGAATGCAGAGAAGTTGCAGTAATGTTTCTAAATGTGTAATGCTCAAACCCTGTGTGCTGCCTTGAGCAAGGCAAAAGTACAGCTAGCTTAAGAGTTAAATTGGATCTGTAAAATGCCGGGATTTCTTGACTTTAAGGCTGTCGTCGATCGGGAAAAACTGCGCCCTGTGCGATTTACGGATACGGGACGCGGTAGATTGGGCAAACTTCTGAAAGCAGCTAGAGAGATTCGGGGCTGGTCAATTATTGAAACAGAAATGGTCACAAAAGAATACGAGGCCGCTCTGTTTCGGACAGCCGGAGATCCTGTACCAAAAGATGTCGGTATTAGTAATGCTACTGTTAGTCGCTACGAACGCGGGAAGTTAGAAAGTTTGGATTGGCGATCGCTCTCTCTGTTATGCTTTGTGCTCAAGCCGATCGATCCGGTGACAGGGGAAGCCCTGGAACCGACAAATGCTTTATATATAGCGTGCGAACATCCGCCGTACAATGACGCGAAGCTCTACGAGTAGTTGATTTTTGATATCTGATTGAAGAAAATTAGTTAGATTGGGAGTTTTTAACCGCAGAGGGCGCAGAGGGCGCAGAGTTAGAGAAGAGAGAGATTAATCATTCTGATACCAACGGATTTGATATTACGCATCGCCCTTTTGTTTAGCAATTAAAGCTTTAGCTTGCTGCCACAGAGATTCTAACTCTTCTGGGGCATAATCTGACAAAGGTCGATCGCACGCAGCCTCCACCTTCGCAAACCGCTGCACGAAGCGATCGTTTGTTCCCTGCAAAGCAGCCGACGGATCTAAATCGTACCAGCGAGCTAATTGAATCAACACAAACATAATATCTCCCAATTCCGACTGCTGCGCTGCCTTATCCTCGTGTTTGAGAGCGTGTTCAAATTCGGCCATTTCTTCGTGAAATTTCTCCCAAACACCGTCTACACTGTCCCAATCAAAACTCACTTCGGCAGCTTTTTGAGAGATTTTCACCCCGGCGGCGATCGGAGGCAAAGTGCTGGCATAACGGCTCATTTTTGAGGCTAAAGTTGGCGGCTTTTCCGAAGTTGTGCCTTTTTCTGCTGCTTTGATTTTTTCCCAGTTTTCGTTGACTTCATCGACGCTGTTAAGTTCGACATCGCCGAAGACGTGGGGATGTCGCCGAATTAGTTTTTCTGTGATGCCCGCAGCGATTTCGGCGAAGGTAAATTGATTGGATTCGCTGGCAATTTGAGCTTGCAGAATTACCTGTAACAGTAAGTCGCCCAATTCTTCGACGATCGCATCTTTATCTCCTTTGCGAATCGCGTCGGCGGTTTCATAAGCTTCTTCGATTATGTGAGGAATGAGAGTTTCGGGAGTTTGGGCTAAATCCCAAGGACATCCGCCGTCGGGCGATCGCAATTTAGCCACAACTTCTATAAGTTCTTCGAGTGCTGTGAGCGATCGACTTTCAGAATTAGACATAATAATTTACCTTTTATATCAACCGCCAAGACGGTTATAACGTTGTTACTCCAACCATTGATTTTATTACTTCTTCCTTCTTCCTTCTTCCTTCTTCCTTCTTCCTTCTGCTATGGATTTGCTAGATGTGCGACTGGGAGCTTTGATTTTGGACCTCTTAATTGTCTTAGGAGGCCGCAACCCGCTCAATCCTTTTTTTTTGAATCTTTTGTAAGCCGAGCCGCCCCAATCGCTCAGATAGTGGCTCATAGCGCCCAATTCTAGACCGATATAAACGGCTAAAATTTCGATGTGGTGTTCCCAGGTCGATCGCCCGTAACTCAAAACCACATCCTGCCAATTCCCGCCTAAGTTCCCGACTTTTTCGGCAATTGCCAATCCCAGCATTCCGAAAACCGCAATCCAGATAGCGAGGTACAAGATTCGCAGAGCAGTGCCGATGAGAGGGCCGTGGGACAAAAAAGAGCGGTGGCGCAGGCTTTTTTGGTACGGGAGCCAAATCGCTTTGAACCATCCCCAGCGCTGATACTGGCAGGAGTAGATATCCAAGTCGGGGCCAAACATCAGCCCGCCAAATAAGAAACTGCCGGAAACGAGCAAAGTCAGGTTGCTGCTCTGAGTCTGGCCAAAGGTGAGGGCTGCCACAGCGGGCAAACTCCACATGGTTATTTGATCGTGGGTGCGGCCAGAGGGCATTTAGAGTTTAGGATTTTTTTTACTTGATCTTTCTGAGTTACTGTGATATGATAAATCCCGGTGAGTGCAATTGGGTGATTAGCTCAGTGGTAGAGCGCCTGCTTTACACGCAGGATGCCGTAGGTTCAAATCCTACATTACCCATCCGATAACTCAATATCAACAGTTTCAGCCGTTTTTAGCCGTCAAGCCGAGAACGGCTGTTGCTGTTGAGGGTGGAATGTTGAATGGGGTGACCGAAAACAATGGGATACAAGCCTCCCCCTTTTAGGGGGACTTTCGGTTCTGAATTTCTCCGAAGAGGATTTTGAATAAATGCAGTGCTGTTTGTTCAGACTTCCTCTACAATTGTTTTATGTTAAATCTAACCTACGAGTACAAGCTCATTCCTACCGATACGCAACGCCAAACTTTCGACCAGTGGCTCAATATTTGCCGCAAGGTTTATAACTTTGCATTGCGAGAACGAAAAGATTGGGTTAATTCTCGTAAGTGTGATATCAACTCGTGCAGCATTAAGCAGGAATACATTATCCCGGATGATGCACCGCGTCCAACCTTTGCGGGCCAATGCAAATCATTGGCCCAAGCAAAGAAGTTAATTCCTGAGTTGAAACTGCCTCACACCCATGTCTTGCAACAGGCGTTGCGCCAATTAGAGGCAGCGTTTGTGGCGATGTGGGAACGAGGACACGGTTTTCCTAGATTCAAAAAGCGGATGCGCTCATTTGTGTTTCCTCAATTGAATCTAGAATCCGTTAAACGGTTTGATGGTGCCGATTGGGTCAACCTACCCAAGATTGGCCCCGTAAAAATGCACCTGTCGCGTCCAATTCCTCAAGGGTTTGATGTCAAGCAAATTCGCGTTATTAAGAGGGCTTCTGGCTACTATGCCATGCTCACTTTGCAATGTGATATCAAAGTACCTCAAGCCTCACCTTCAGGACATGGACTAGGGATTGATTTAGGGTTAAAACATTTTTTGGCAACTTCTGATGGTGAATTGATTGATAGACCTCGATTCTTTGTGGATGGACAACGCAAGCTGAAATTGCTGCAACGTCAACTGAAGCGCAAGAAAAAAGGCTCTAGAAAGTTTCGTCAAATTCATCACCAAATAGCGAAGCACCACGAATACATCTCGAACAGTCGCAAAGACTTTCATTTCAAGACTGCACATCATTTATGCAACGCAGCCCAAACAGTATTTGCTGAGGATTTGAACCTCAAAGCAATGTCAGCCGGAAGCCTGAGCAAGCACACGCTTGATGCAGGGTTTGGTCAGTTCCTGAATATATTGAGCCATGTTTGCTTTAAGCGAGGTGCATACTTCGCAAAAGTAGACCCCAACGGAACAAGTCAAACCTGCCCATTATGTCAAACCCATACAGGTAAAAAAGAGTTATCCCAACGAGTGCATAAATGTCAAACCTGTGGCTATGAAACAAATCGAGATGTTGCAGCCGCGCAAGTAGTATTGCAGCGTGGATATACAGCGGTTGGGCAAATCGCAGTGAATTTTGGGGAGGGCAAGCTACATGAGTAGTCCCAATGAACCAAGAATCCCTGCTCCTTTAGGACAGGGAGTTGTCAAGACTAAATTTAACATTCTGTGGCGGATGCCTCAAAAGTTGGCACCCCATGCTAGAAAATTAATTTATTGATTTTCTTTTTTAGAACCGTGTATATGAAGCCTAAAATAACCAGCCCGATCGCGTGGCAGCAAGCTGAACTGCTCATGCAGCCAGCCATGATCCGAGTGCTCGACAACATCCGCAAACAATTAGAGGAGTCTGTGTGGACGGGCACTTATCAAGAAGTCCAGATTCCAATTCCGGGCTATCAACTAATTTTAGAGCTTCAAGGCGAGCAAAGATGCGTCGATATTTGGGAACTTTGCTATCGAGTCTGCTTTGTCAACTACCAGCCCGCCCACTCTCAACTGCAAAGCCAGGAAGTCGTAATTGACACTAGCTTGATTGACGATGACACTGGCGATGTAGATTGGAATCGTCTTGATGCCAAAGCCAGTCAATTAATACAAGAAATATTTGCCAATTTGGGCAAATAGTCAGTTGTCAGTTGTCAGGAAAGCAGTAGTTAACAGTCATCAGTCATCAGTCATCAGTCAACACTCAACATTCAACAGTCAACAAAATTTTATGCTGATTCAAGAATTGCACGACATTCAAGCAGCGGCTGGTGCTACTTTTGCAGAGTTAACCACCAAAGAAATTGTGCCAGTGAGTTTTGGTAACGACGCAGAAGCGATCGCAGCAACTAAACAAGGTGTGGCTTTGTACGATCGCACTCACTGGGGACGCATTCAAATCTCAGACAGCGATCGACTGCGGTTCTTGCACAATCAAAGTACCAATAACTTCAATATACTCAAACCCGGTCAAGGTTGCGACACCGTTTTCGTCACATCCACCGCCCGGACGATCGACCTCGCCACCGCTTACGCGACAGAAGATGCCGTACTGCTGTTAGTCTCAGCCAACCGCCGCCGCCAACTGCTGGAATTGCTCGATCGCTATATTTTCCCAATGGATCGCGTCGAGTTAACAGATTTAACCGATACAACTGTTGCTTTCAGTTTCCTCGGCCCGGAAAGCACTCAACTATTAGAAAAAATTGGAGTTACCGAACTAGAAAATCAACCTTACGCTACTCACAAATTGATAAAAACCCCCCCTCTTTCCCCCCCTTACCAAGGGGGGGTTCGAGTTGCGGTTGGTAGCGGTTTAGCAACTCCCGGATACACGTTAATTGCGCCAGCCAGGGATGCAGCCAAGTTGTGGCATGAATTAGTCGAAGCTGGGGCCGTACCGATGGGCGATCGAGTTTGGGAACAACTGCGAATCGAACAAGGACGCCCCGCACCCGATTTTGAACTCACAGACGATTACAACCCCTTAGAAGCCCGTCTTTTACATACTATTACCTATGACAAAGGCTGCTACATCGGTCAAGAAACAATTGCCCGGTTGAACACTTACAAAGGAGTCAAACAGCAACTTTGGGGCGTGCAGTTGAGCGGTGCGGTTGAACCCGGAACAGCAGTCACAATCGGAGAGGAAAAAGTCGGCAAACTCACCAGTTTTACGAAAACTGAATCCGGCTTTTTTGGTCTTGCTTACATCCGCACAAAAGCGGGAGGCGAAGGACTGAAAGTGCAAGTCGGAGCGGTATCAGGGGAAGTAGTAAATGTACCTTTCTTGAGTTCCTAGTTGCGATCGATAGCCTCTTGGCACCGCAGCGCCCAAAAGTTTTTTTGAGGTTGATTTAGGTGAATTTTAACGCAATAAATTGACAGGAATTCCTATCTTTATATAGATTCCCAAACAAACAACAGCAATAATTCTTCATTACACTCCTCACAGAAAAAACAGAGTTTTTCAGCGAAAAAGTTTACATCCCGCTTAATTACAATTTGCCTGGGAGTAGGAATAATCTTTGCTGTAGGAATATAGTGCAGATTTTTAGACGATTATAAAAAATTTTTAATTGAACGGTTTTCCCGTCCGAAAATTCGCGATCTGCTTCCGCGCTTTAGACTGAATGGATCGGGTAAAATTCGTAAGTTTGTTTTGGGTTCGCTCCGCGATAAATTACAACTTGAATGTGCGATCGATTACTTAAGTTAGACGATTGCTGCTTGGGGTAGATACATCAATAGTCACGATCGACAATGACAACCTATTCCCCTTGATGACCCATTAGCAGACATCCTCACTCAACGCGCCAGTTTGAGTGAATTAGATCCCAGACTATTACTCAAGCTACCGGAAATTTTTGGAGATTTAGTACACTCACCACGCTTCGTCGAGACTGTTGCTGACCAGTTTCGTAGTTTTCATGAGTTCGGTGCTAAAGCAACGCTAGCCCGATTGTCCTAGGCACCATCCGCCTCCGTGAGGAAACTTATTTGACACTGCCACGGCTGCACTACGTTAAACCCGTGGGATTCTCCCGTCTAGCCCAGGTCTATGTCTACGAGTGCAAAGGGAAATTCAGCAGCCCGTACAGCGCAATATTTATTGAGGTCATTCTTTCGGATCTTCTCTCTTGCCAAAGCATCTATCTTAAGGCAGATTCTCCAGAGGAAGTAACTCAGGTTGAATAGAGAAGACCGTGTATGTATACGGATGGATATTCATGAAGCGCGACGCCAGAGGCAAGTTTGTTAGCAATTGGAAATCGGAGACGAAACAACGAGTGAGCGTATCTCTGACTAATACAGCATGGCGATCGCTAGATAAAGAGGCTCGCAGGCGAGGAATTTCTCGCTCTGAAGTCATTGAAAACTTTGCCCGCACTCTTGAATGCGAACAGTTGTTCCCCGCCCAAGAAACTGAGCGCAAGGTGGCAACGATTCTGGAAAGCATTACGGATGCTTTTGTCGCCTTCGATCGCGATTGGCGCTACACCTATGTGAATCGGGCGGCGGCTAAAATCCTGCACAAAACGCCACAAGAGCTACTGGGAAAGCACGTTTGGAATGATGTTTTTCCTGAGCTAGTCGGTGCAATTCCCTATCGAGAACTACATCGGGCAGTGGCGGAACAAGTCCCTGTTTCCTGGGAAGAATTCGGGGAATCTGTCGAGTATTGGATAGAGGCAAATGCCTACCCATCTGCCGAAGGTGTCGCAGTTTATTTTCGGGATGTGACAAAGCGCAAACGCTTGGAATCCGAAATGCGGCAGCGAGAACAACAGTTCAAGATGGTGGCTGAAAATGCCCCAGACATTATTAGCCGAATTGATACAGAGTTTCGCCATATTTATGTTAGCCCTTCTGTAGAACTGGTAACAGGTATTCCATCAGGGCAATTTGTTGGCAAGACCAATGTTGAGCTAGGAATGCCAGAAGACCTCAATCGTTTTTGGCATGATAGTTTACGGCAAGTCTTTGCAACAGGGCAGGAACAGACGATTGAATTTAAGTTTCCGACTCTAAATAGTATTCGATGGTATCAGGCACGTATTGTCCCCGAATTTGGCAGTGATGATTCTGTTGTATCAGTATTGAGTATTGCTCGTGATGTGACGGATTACAAACAGGTTGAACAGGCATTACGAGAGAGCGAAGAACGCCTGCAATTGGCACTGACGGCAGCTCAGATATTTGTCTGGGATATGGATTTGCAGACCAATCAGGTGGTGTGTTCTGGTAATGCTCTAGAGGTTTGGGGTCTTCACGAAGGCACAGGAGAAGACTTTTTTGCGCTCGTTCATCCAGACGATCGACAACGGGTTATCCAAGCGGCCCAACGGGCAAGTGCTGGAGAACAGTCCTATATGCAGGAGTATCGGGTAATTTGTCCGGACGGCGTTGTGCACTGGATCGATAGTCAGGGACAAGTTTATCTGGATGAAACCGGACGGGGAGTTCGCATGATTGGCGTTTCGGTTGATATCACAGAGCGCAAACAAATGGAAGCGGAGCGCGATCGCCTTTTAAAACGAGAACAAACTGCCCGACTCGAAGCAGAAAGCGAACGCAAGCGGTTGTATGACATCCTGATGCAGTTCCCCGCCATGATTGCCATTGTTAAAGGTTCCGATCTCGTGTATGAATTTGCCAATCCCAGCTATCTGCAAGTGGCTGGGCGCACTTCAGACATTATCGGGAAATCAATGCGGGACGTTTTCCCCGAGATAGAGGGACAAATTTACTTTGAAGCGCTCGATCGCGTTTACCGGACGGGAGAACCGTTCATTGGAAATGAGTCGCCTGCTTACTGGGATCGAAACAGTGATGGTGTGTTGCCAGAGGGATTCTTCAACTACATCTTTGCGCCTTGGCGGGATGCTGAGGGAAGCATTCAGGGTGTGTTGATTTATAACATTGACGTGACAGCCGAAGTTCAGGCTCGGCGACAGATTGAGTCACTGCTGGCACAGCTACAGGAAAAAGAACGGCAGCAGCAGTTTTTGATTGAACTCAATGACGCGATTCGTGTCATTCAAGACTCGAAGGAAATTATGTGGCGGGTGGTTAGCTCCGCAGGAGAGCACCTCAATGTCACTCGCTGTACCTACGGCGAAATTGATTCTACTCAGGAATATGTCATCGTCGATCGCGACTATTGCAATGGTGTCATCAGCGTGGTGGGTAGACATCACATGGATTCGTTTGGCCCTGAACTTATTGCTCAATTAAAGCAGGGCAAAACTATTGTCGTAGATGATGTCGCTCGCGATCCTAGGACTGCCGGATCGGGGGCTGCTACCTTTGACGCAATCCAAACCCAATCTCTTTTATGTGTTCCATTGGTGAAAGAAGGGCGATTTGTTGCATTGTTGGTGTTGCACCATGTCTCTGTTCGCCACTGGACTGAGGAAGATGTGGTGCTGATGGAGCGCATTGCCGAAAAAACCTGGCTAGCCGTGGAGCGATCGCGGGCAGAAGCGGAATTGCGAGAAAGTGAAGCTCACCTGCAACTCGCTCTGAAGGTTGGACGCATGGGAACCTGGGAGTGGGACATACAGACCAACGCCTTGCTTTGGTCAGAAGGTCACTTCACGATACTAGGGCTAAAACCGAATGAGTGCGAACCGGGCTATAAGGTTTGGGCAAGTCGAGTTCATCCCGATGACCTAGCACAAGCTGAGGCGAAATTTCAGCAAGCCATAGCTGAAAAGGAAGAGTATCACCACGAATATCGCCTGTGTTGGTCAGATGGCTCGGTTCACTGGGTGGAAGCGAGAGGAAAGTTTACTTATGATGTTCAGGGAAATCCCAAGCACTCGATCGGGGTCGTCATCGATATCACACAACGCAAGCAAGCAGAAGAGGCGTTGCGTCAAGCCCTACAAAAGCTCAACTTCCATGTTGAAAACTCTCCAATGGCAGTGGTTGAATGGGATCGAGACTTTCGAGTCATTCGGTGGTCTGCTGGTGCAGAGCGCATTTTGGGCTGGAAAGCCGAAGAAATGCTGGGCAAATCTTTAACAGAGATACCTTTTGTCTTTGAGGAAGACCTGGAAGCAGTTGCTCAAGTCTGCCAACGGCTGGTCTATGGCGAAGAACCCCATATTTTTTCATACAACCGCAATTACACCGAAGATCGCAACATTGTGCATTGCGAGTGGTATAACTCCAGTCTCAGGGACGAATCGGGACGGATGATTTCGGTATTGTCGCTGGTGCTGGATGTGACGGAGCGCAAGCAAGCAGAACAAGAACGAGAACAACTGTTAGAACGCGAGCGCCTTGCACGCTCCGAAGCAGAAGCCGCACAGTGCCAACTGGAAACCGTCTTTGAAACATCACCCATTGGACTTGCTCTGTTAGATGAAAAGCAGCGATTTATTGCCATCAACGAAGCATTAGCAGAAATTAATGGATTAACCCGCGAGCAGCACTTAGGCTTTTCAATTCGAGAACTTTTTGGTCAGTTCGATCCCAAATTAGTCGAAGTCTTCGATCGGATTTACACAACAGGGAATCCTTTCATCTCACCGAACTTTGCGGTGAATGTTCCCGCACGCAGCGATCGCCGTCCCGGTTACTACAATGTTTACTATCTCCCAACGGTTAACTCAACTAGCCAGGTAGAAGGCGTTCTAGTTTATGTGGTAGATGTGACGGAACGGGTGCATTTAGAACGTGCCCAAGGCTTTCTCTCTGAGGCGAGTGCAGTGCTTGCATCCTCACTCGATTATCAAACGACTCTAGAGCGAGTCGCGCAGCTTACAGTGCCGGAATTAGCGGACTGGTGTACGGTTCACATGATAGAAGAGGATGGTTCGATCGAGCAGATTGCGGTTGCTCACATCGACCCTGCCAAGCTTTTATGGGCTTATCAGATTAGAGATAAGTATCCTCTGAACTTGGATGACCCTCGCGGTGCGGCATTTACACTGCGAACTGGGCAACCGGATTTTGTGCCGGAGATTCCGGATGAACTGTTAGTAGAGGCAGCGCGTGACTCAGAGCATTTAGAGATTCTGCAGCAGGTAGGATTCCAATCGGTAATGACGGTGCCATTACGAACTCAGGCACGAATTCTAGGGGTCATTTCCTTTATCTCAGCCGAATCTGGACGACGGTATACCTCAGCAGATTTGCAACTGGCAGAGGAATTGGCTCGTCGTGCTTCTTTGGCGATCGACAACGCTCAGTTGTACCGGGTAGCTCAACGCGATCGCACAAAAGCAGAAGCCGCTAACCAAATTAAAGACGAATTCTTAGCGGTATTGTCCCACGAGTTGCGATCGCCTCTCAATCCAATTCTGGGCTGGACAAAATTGCTGCGAACTGGGCGACTAGATACCACAAAAACCCAGCAAGCCCTGGAAACGATCGAACGCAATGCCAAGCTGCAAGCTCAATTAATTGAGGACTTATTGGATGTCTCGCGCATTCTGCAAGGAAAAATGACGTTTAACGTCGCTCCTGTGAATCTAGCGGCAATGATTGAGGCTGCACGGGAAACGGTACGACTGGCAGCCGAAGCCAAGCACATTCAAATCCAGACCACATTTAATCCTATTTCAGGAACGGTTTTAGGCGATACCAATCGCCTCCAACAAGTAGTCTGGAACCTGCTCTCCAATGCTGTGAAGTTCACCCCAACCGGAGGACGAGTCGAGGTGCAACTAGAACAGGTTGGTATGTATGCTCAGATTCAAGTCAAAGATACTGGAAAAGGCATCAGACGAGACTTCTTACCCCATGTGTTTGATTACTTCCGTCAAGAAGATGGTACAACAACCCGACAATTCGGCGGATTGGGATTGGGACTAGCGATCGTCCGTCATTTTACCGAACTGCATGGAGGAACCGTTCAAGCAGACAGTTTAGGACAGAACTTAGGGGCTACATTTACCATCCGGCTACCGTTAAACATCGTAGAGCCGGAACCCTCTTCTGATGACAGGCACCCAGAAAGTGCGGCAGACTTAGCAGGTGTTCAGGTCTTGGTTGTGGACGACGATGCCGATATGCGGGAGTTGGCAGCATTCACCCTGATGCAATCTGGCGCACAAGTTGCCACAGCCACTTCGGCGGCACAGGCGTTGGCCCTCCTGAATCAATCTGTCCCCGATCTGCTCTTATGTGACATTGGAATGCCAGAGATGGATGGTTATGCCCTGATTCGACAAATTAGAAAGTGGTCGCCCCAACAGGGAGGCACGGTTCCTGCGATCGCACTTACTTCCTATGCTGGAGAAATCAATCAGCAGCAAGCCCTAGCTGCCGGATTTCAGGTGCATATCTCGAAGCCTTGTGAACATGAGGAATTGGTAAAAGCGATCGCCCGTTTGCTGAGACACTGAATGATTTGAGGATTAGCCTAATGCTGCTTGGCATAGATTTAGGAACAGGCTCTGCTAAGGCATTGCTCCTAGCGACAGACGGAACCACTATAGGTGAAGCATCAAGCTCTTATGCTGTTCATTCACCCCACCCTGGATGGGCTGAGTCGGAAGCAGAAGATTGGTGGTTAGCTGTTGCCTCGGCTGTTAGGAAGGCAGTGGGAGATCGCGCTGATGGGGTACAGGCGATCGCACTTTCAGGACAAATGCACGGTGTTGTCCTAGCTTCGGAGTCTGGTCAGCCCCTGCGTCCTGCTATCCTCTGGGCAGATACTCGCTCTAGTGCCACGCTTAACACTTATCATTCGCTCGATGCCGCTATTCTAGAGCGATTGGGCAACCCGATTACGGCTGGAATGGCGGGGCCAACTTTGTTGTGGCTACGAGAACACGAGGCTACTGTCTACACCGAAGCGCGTTGGGCACTCCAGCCAAAAGATTGGCTGCGGTTACGGCTGACTGGAGAAGTTGCAACCGAACCATCTGATGCTAGTGGTACTTTGCTTTACGATGTTGTGTCGGACAACTGGGCTGGGGAAGCAATCGGGGCGATGAATCTACGTGGTGATTGCTTACCAAAAATTATTCCCTCAAGTGCGATCTCCGGCTACCTAACAACTATTGCTTCAGAGCATCTTGGCTTACCTGTTGGCTTACCTGTTATCGCTGGTGCTGCGGATACCGCAGCGGCGGCACTTGGTAACGGACTACTAGAGCCTGGATTAGTTCAACTAACCATCGGCACAGGCGCTCAAATTATTACAGCTCGATCGCAACCAATTATCGATCGTCATGGTCGTACACATCTCTATCGAGCCGCCGTACCGAAACAGTGGTACAGCCTTGCAGCCATGCAAAATGCGGGGTTAGCGCTTGAGTGGGTGCGAGGTATCCTCGGCTTGAGCTGGCAGCAAGTTTATACTAAAGCGTTTTCTGTTCCCCCAGGATGTGAAGGATTGACATTTTTGCCATACCTCACGGGTGAGCGAACTCCACACCTTGACCCTTATGTACGCGGCGCATGGGTGGGGCTGGGACTTCATCACACACAGGGGCACCTGATGCGGGCAGCTTTAGAGGGAGTTGCTTTTGCCTTGCGACAAGGTTTTGAGGCACTTGAGGCAACAGGTTTTAAGGCCACAGAAGTGCGTTTAGCAGGCGGGGGAACGGCAGAAATGCCTTGGAAACAATTACTGACTGATGTATTAAGAATACCCCTCTATGCAACTACAGTTGCTGCTGCTTCTGCGCGTGGTGCTGCTCTACTGGCGGGTATCGGAATTGGTGTATACGCAGATGCTAATGACACCATCAAAATGGTAGCCGCACCAACGCTTGCTGCAAGTCCGCAATCAGTTGATCCAACCCTAGAAGAGGCTTGGATGCGATATCAATCCCTTTACCCACGACTTAAAAATATCTGATCGGCATTTTATCAAAGTAATAATTGAGTCTTTATCAAAATTTAATTCTCACCATGTATAAAGAGTTGCAAAAATTTTTAACCCTATGTAAAAAATTTTTTTCTTAAAAACTCTCATTAAGTCTAGCAATTAAACACTTTAAAGGTTAATAAAAAACTATAACAATTAAAATGATATATAAGGCAGATTAGCTGGTATTAACCTTTTGACTCGGAGGTTTAAATTTGCTGCTGAAAGTAGTATTGAATAGTCATCCGTAAGTAGAGAATATAGAGAATATAAAAGTGCTTCAAAGGATATGACATCTACTATATTTTGGCAGCAATACCTTGCAATCAAGATCTACCATTGAAAGCCTCCATTGGTTGATGGCTGACAGCTTCGACCGCCAGCAACTCAACGATTCACAACAAAAGCGCGTTGGAATTAATTGGGGTAGTTGACGCTCCCCCGTCACAGCGTAGCTTGACGGGGAATTCTGCCTTCACAGTTTGATACCAAGTAAAAGCAGTGCCTTTACTTAGTCTTACTCTCGCTCCAGAAGCTACGGAGGTATGTCCTACGTCTCAAATTTGTACACCTTGATCTCTAATGTATTTAGCTGCATTGATGTTTCTATCCTGGTGAGGCAGACATTAGGGTATTCCCACTTTTTGATATCTAATGAAAGCCAATTTACAGCAGATTGCAAGCTTATAGACCGCAATATCAGCATTTAGAAAACCAATTTCTTAGATATTGAGTATTAATTAAAGAAAGTGCGAAGTGCGACCAGAATTGAGTAAGTTTGGAGGCGAGGTAAAACACAATTATTAAACGATCATCAAGTACCTAAAGACCATAAACTTGTCTAATTAAGGGGGGGTTACATACTGTTAAATAGCTCTCTTTACTCCTGCTTACCTACTTATCAGATGGAAGAAACTTGAGTTAAATAATGACATAATCTTCGCCCAAAATAGCTTGATTAACCTGCGGTTCCGGCTCTATTGGGTCGCTGTAATGAGTGTCAATGTATTTCATGAAACTTTCCCGGTAAGCTTTGAGATGCGAGTTAAGTGCTTCGATATCCTGCTCTCCTGTCGCAAAACCCCTCTCTCTTCTGAAGTGACCGGATTCCTTAACAAAAGCCATGTCAACTTGCCACAAAGCTGAATCCACCGGGCGATATGACAAATCAACAATATCGTAAGCTGCAAACCCTTGGGACTTCATAAAACTCATTACATCATACATCTGACCGAACAAAGTAACTTCTACAATTACATATTCAGTCTGCTGCAAAATCTCAGTTGCTCCTGCTAAAACATCTAATTCCTGTCCGTCTACATCAACTTTAATTAAATACGGGCCTGGCAAATTTCTTTCCCTGGATATTCCATCCAGGGTAATTGCTGGTATGTTTCTCAAATAAGGATTGCTGCTGTCAGTAACGCGATTTTCAGAAAGTGAAGAATGCACCATACCGGGACTGACGTTGAGGGTGAAAACTCCCGCTTCTTTGCTCGCCGCAGCGATAATGTATTCTGCACTTTTGAGCTTGCGGCAAATTTTGGCCAGATAAGGTTCATTTTCGGCGATGGGCTCAATTAGCAAATGTCGGGAATTGGGGAAAGTTTCGTAAAGGTTAAAAGTTCCCAATGCCGCGCCGACATCAATCACAGTTTTGGGTTCAAAACCTAACTGTTTAGCCAGCAGCAAGCTGCCTGACATGGAGTTTCTGAGAATTCCTGTTTGTTGTTGGTTCACAATTTTTTCCTCATTTCAAGGTGAATATAATTAATATTATGTCTTGTGGCAGAGTTATTGTATGTCCGAATAAAGAAACGAAGCAATCGAAATCTTGGCGATTGCTTCCCTTCGGATCGCAATGACAGAAAGAGGTTTTAACTGAGATGTTGCACCATTCTCAATAAGCTTTTTATGGACAGGCAAGATGTGAGTTTCAATGCAACCTCCTACTATTTTGGGGATTTCTGCGCCTTGTTTTCCGGTTCTACAGATTGCAAAGCTTCGTCGAGAATGGCACGCGCTTCTTCAGCTTTACTTCTAGCTTCTCGATAGCGGACATTAGCTTGAGCAAAGTTTTTTAGAACCTTGAAACCATCTTTCAAACGACCAATTTCCTCGGCAGTCACAGCCTCATCGGTAAACAAAATGTCGATCGCCGCCCGGATTTTGAGTGCTTCTTCGCGGGATTCCATCACTTTCAATTTGAGACTTGCCAAATTGCTCAAAATCTGGACAGCTTCAGTAATCGCGTCCTCCCCTTCAGACGCAGCATCTTCGATATCCTTAACTTCAACAAACTGCTTGGGCCCAAATCCCTCCACGAGTTCCGTAGGCAGCTTGCCCTCATCCATGAGATCCATCAGCCGATCCATCGCTTCTTCACGGGCTTTGGCTGAATCTTTCCCCTTGACAGTTAAAATAATTTCGGGGCTTTGAGGAAGTGTATAGCGAACCATATTTTGACAGCCTGTGCGCGAAAACAATTGAATGATATTTTATCTTTATTCGATCGCCAGTTGCAGCTATCAATCTGCTCCATTACCAACCGCTGGCCAAAAGTTGACACATATACACTCAAAAGGAACCCTCGGCAATGAAAGATAAATTTCTTAACTTGCTTAACTTCATTCTAGTAGCTGATGTATTTTTCGTCTTTGCCAGTTTTGCGTGGTTTGCAATCGCAGTAGCAGGTCGATCGACCGGCGTGAATCTCGGTTTTGATTTGTGGTACAGTCTCTGGCAGCCCGTATTTAATCCCGCCCTCGGAATTCTTATGGGTGGTGCTATTCTCAGCGGTATAATTAACCAAGTTTCTAAACGCCTCAATCCGAAGTAAAATTGATGTTTTGTTGGAGACGGTGATTGGCGATGCTACTTAGTTAGCGATCGAACTTGTGGGATGCGTCAGAGATGAGGCACTCCATTAGGTCGATGAAGCTTGAAAATACATAAGTAGTCACAAGTGAGTGAAACACTCCCCAAAGGAGCGATCTCTTATGAAAGCAATCACAAAAGTTATGATTGCTTTACATTCTGTTACAGGGTAAAGCTTATTTTCGTCTACCTATTTAGGTCGGAAATAAGGATGGGACGATCGGGATCTAAAAAAAATCAAGTCATGTTCTGAGTAACAAAAGTCGGGCATTAATTATGGGAGAACAAAAATGTATCGGTATCCTCACCAGCGGGGGTGACTGTGCAGGATTAAACGCAGTTATCCGAGCCGTTGTCCACCGCGCAACCGGAACTTACAATTGGAAAGTGATGGGCATTCGTCAAGCCACCAAGGGACTGATGAGTCGTCCGCCTCAAGCAATTCCCTTGGATATTGAGAAAGTAGACTCGTGGCTCACCATTGGCGGTACGATGCTAGGCACGACAAATGAGGGCAATCCTTTTGCCTTCCCGATGTCTGATGGAAGTCTACGCGATCGTGCTGAGGATATTATCGAAGGCTATCACAAACTAGGTTTGGATGCCTTAATCGGCATTGGTGGCGATGGCAGTCTTGCCATTCTCAGGAAGATTGCTCTACAAGGCAATTTGAATTTAGTTGCTATTCCTAAAACTATTGATAATGATGTCGGAATTACTGAGCGTTCTATCGGTTTTGATACGGCTGTCAATATTGCTACTGAAGCACTAGATCGCTTGCATTTTACTGCGGCTAGTCACAGTCGCGTTATGATTGTTGAAGTCATGGGACGCGATGCCGGACATATTGCGATCAGTGCCGGAATTTCTGGGGGAGCTGATATAATTCTGATTCCGGAAATCCCTTACAAAATTTCCCAAATCTGTGCCCAAATTCAAGAACGCCAAGACCGGGGAAAAAACTACTGTTTAATTATAGTAGCGGAGGCAGTTCGCACAGAAGCAGGCGAGTTAGTAATGCACACAAATCGCTTAGGTCAAAGTCGATTAGGCGGAATAGGTCAGTATTTAGCTGATACAATTTCTGACTGTAGCGGTGCAGAAACTCGCGTCACTGTTTTGGGACATACTCAACGCGGGGGAACTCCTTCACCGCTAGAAAGATTAATTGCTTCGGCTTTTGGCGTGGCAGCAGTTGATTTAGTTGCCGAAGAGAAATACGACTGCATGGTATCTTGGCAAAAGCGGGAAGTTGTGAGCGTTCCTCTGGAAGATGCGATCGCCAAATACAGACCTGTAGAGTTCAATGGTACTCTGGTTAAAACGGCCCGCGGTTTAGGGATTTGTCTGGGAGACTAAACAATTACCCATCCGATTTCTCAAAGATTTAGTCCGGGACGCACTCAGAAGCAAGAAACCGGGTTTTTCAACCGAGACTGAGGGTTTTAAGCCAGTGTATTGTTGTAAAAAAACCAAGGTGATGACCGTCTGTGCTTCCAGGACTAAGATCGACCTGGAAGCAGTGACGTTTCAACTTTTTAGTGTAACTTGCAATCAGTTGCGATCGAGTATCGACCCAGAGCGCGATCGCACTCGGAACTACAAAATACCGCAACAAGTAGAAAGGTGAGAAATTGACACCATTTACTGCACAAATTAGAGTGCGCCATTACGAAATGGACGCCCTCGGTCATGTCAATAATGCTGTCTACCAGCATTATTTAGAACACGCTGCGATCGAACATTTAGAACATTTGGGATTTACACTAGATCGCTACCGGGAACTGGGCGGCGTCTTTGTAATGCGGCGAATAGAGATTGACTATTTGCGATCGGCCGCTGCGGGCGATCGATTGGAGATATCTACTTGGATCGAACAAATGCGCGGCCCGCGCGCTGTCCGCCGCTACGAAATTCGCTTAGCTGGAAGTGACGAAATCTTGTTAAAAGCCGAGGCGCTTTGGGTTTGGGTTGAAGTTACCACCATGCGACCGCGAGCAATTCCCAAACAAATAATTGATATTTTTGAATCACAATCTCAAGCATTACCAACATAGATAAAAAATCAACTATTATATTTGCAAAATCCTGTAAAAATCTATTGGTTTGTAGTGAGGACTTCCGTGCTCTATTCCACGTTTGTAAAATTGCAAAAAGTTGATTGTCGCCGGGGCCGCAAATTCCGATGGCAAAAAGTCGGATTGCCCGCCTGCCAGTTTGGATGCCACAGAGGTACGATGGAATATAGGGAGGGAGGCCAAGCCGGCGAAGGTTAAGCTTGGTGACAATACCCACAGGAAGGAAAAAATGACACTTAACTTGCGGCGACCGATTTTAATAGGCGGAATAGGACTTTCAGCAGCGCTGTGGCTGCTGGAAACTCTACAGCATTCGGGTTCAGAAATGGGCGAAACGGCACTCATCGGCTTGGCTGCTGCCGGTGCGGGGTATTGGTGGTGGAAGCAACAATCCCCCAAACTGGAACTTGCACTCCCGGAACCCCTGGCGAACCGGGAAGCAGCCGAAAAAGCGATCGCGGCTTCCGAAGCAGCAATTAAATTGCTAGCCTCAGAAGCTCCAAACTCCGCCGATCCGGCGAATCTAACAGCAAAGCTCGATCGGCTCAGAAGCGAGTTAGACAGACAAGATTTGCGGATTACCGTCACGGGTGGCAAAGCTGTCGGCAAAACTGCCTTAATTCAAGTTTTAAATTCTAATTGGGCATCTCAACACCCGCAAAAGCTTAGTTTACAAGAAACAGCACCGCTATTTGCCAATACAAATGCCGATGCCAAAATCAACGGTGATTTAGTGCTGTTTGTAACAGCGGGCGACATCACAGATTCCGAATTTAAAACATTATCTCAACTAGCTTCTGCAGGTCAGCGCGTGCTGCTAGTCTGGAACAAACAAGACCAATATTTGCCAGAACAGCAGTCGCAGGTTTTGAACTCTTTGCAGCAGAAAATGCAAGGAATATTGGGTACAGAAGAGATAATTGCGATCGCAGCTTCTCCCAATTCTATTAAAGTGCGCCAGCACCAAGCGGACGGCACATTTAAAGAACGGATTGAAAAGCAAGTCTCTCAACTCGACGGGCTGACGGAAAGATTGACTAAAATCTTAACTGAAGAACGGCAACAGTTGGTCTGGGCGAGTGCAGTGCGCGAGGCTGCAAGTATCAAGTTAGAGGCAAAAACCTTCTTAAATGCGGTCAGGCGCGATCGGGCAATTCCCATTATCGAACAATATCAGTACATCGCCGCAGCCACCGTGTTTGCTAATCCGGTTCCCGCTTTAGACTTGCTAGCAACAACCGCCATCAGCACCCAGCTCGTAATCGACCTCGGCGCTATCTACAAGCAACAGTTTTCCTTAGACCAAGCTAAGACAGTAGCTGGAACTTTGGCTAATCAAATGTTCAAATTGGGATTAGTAGAAATGTCTACCCAAACTATTACTGGACTGCTGAAAAGCAATGCCGTCACCTATGTAGCCGGAGGCGCGGTGCAGGGAATTAGTGCAGCATATTTTACCAGAATAGCAGGACTGAGTTTAATTGAATATTTCCAAAGTCAAGAACTGGAAAATGCTGCCAAAGGCATTTTCAGTCTCGATCAGTTGACTAAAACTTTGCAAGCAGTATTTACGCAAAATCAGCAAGTTTCCTTCTTGCAATCTTTCGTCAACCAAGTGGCGAGTCGCCTTTCATCTCAGGTATCTGGGCCCGAAACCGTTAAGTCGGCGGCCAATTAAGTAAAATAAAGGAACAGGCATCTTGCCTGTTCCACAAGACAGTTTTTCTGTTGTGGAACAGGCATCTTTCCTGTTCCCCGGCCGAACCAGGCAACCAGTTAATATTTTCCTTCTTCCTTCTGCCTTCTGTTATACAATCAAATAAAGTTTGCACGATGATACAAACTCAACCAAAAATACTAAGCTTTGAAGAATTTCTAGAAGATAAATCCGAAAACAGATGCTACGAACTCCACGACGGGGTAATGGTTGAAATGCAGCCAACAGGAGAACACGAAGATATCACAGCATACCTTGTTCAAGAATTTACGCTGCTCTACACCCAACTGCAACTTCCATACCGCATTCCCTCGAAAGCGCTAGTTAAGCCACCAGCTAAAGATACAGGATATATTCCTGATGTTTTGCTATTAAACCGTCAGGCTTTAGCGTCGGAACCCTTATGGTTGAAGTCAGCAACAATCACCCAAGGAACATCTATCCCGCTACTTGTTGAAGTTGTCAGTACCAACTGGCGCGACGATTATCTCAAAAAGTTGGCAGATTACGAAATGATGGGCATCCTCGAATATTGGATTGCGGATTATGCTGCATTCGGCGGAATACGTCATATTGGCGACCCCAAAGAACCCACCATCTCGGTTTGCCAGCTTGTGGACGGAGAGTATAGAATTACACAGTTCAGAGGGAGCGATCGCATTATTTCACCTACATTTCCCAATATGGAGCTGAACGTCGATCAAATTTTCCGAGGCGGCGCCTAGTGTTAGGGAAAAGAACAGGCAAGATACCTGTTCCACAAAATTTTTTTTTATTGTGGAACGGGCGGGCTATCCCGTTCAATATTTTTTGGAAAACTCACAACTGAAAAATTATAAATTTATGGAAAAGTGTATTAAAATAAGAAATAGGATTTATAATTCGACGATAAATTATACCTGCTTAAAAAAGCCGATCGCCAATGGCTGACAATTCCCTTCAAGAAAATCGCTTATCCCTAGCCCGTGCCAGTTTGCGCGAATCCCTGGCGCGCTATTCCCACCTGCGCCAAGGGAAAAAAAACTCGAATAATACAGAATTAGAAGCGGCGCTGCAATATCAGTTAGATATCTTAACTTCCACCTCAGAAAAACTAGACCACAACGTCATCCGCATTGCTACTTTCGGCTTAGTCAGCCGCGGCAAGTCAGCCGTATTAAACGCGCTTTTAGGTCAAAAAATTCTGCAAACAGGCCCTCTCAACGGCGTGACTCAGTGGCCGCGTTCCGTGCGCTGGAGTGTGCCTTTATCCTTCCTTGACAGCGACGAATCCCCCCAACCCCCCCTCGGCAAGGGTGAGAAAGGAGGGGTGCAAGTAGAATTAATCGATACTCCCGGACTTGATGAAGTTGGTGGCGAAGTGCGCGGCGAAATGGCGAAACAAGTAACTCGCCAAGCTGACTTAATTCTGTTTGTCGTTGCAGGCGATATCACTCGAACTGAATATCAAGCACTGTGCGAATTGCAAACAGCTCAAAAACCTCTGATTTTAGTTTTTAATAAAATTGACCTTTATCCAGAATTAGACAGAAAAGCTATTTACCAAAGTTTGCAAGCGCTGGGAAATTCAGAACAGTTAGCAGCCGCTAAGGTAACAGAGGAAACAGATAGCGAAAATTTGTCCGATCGCCCAAACAACTCCTCCGATAAATCTACCGCAAAATCACCGCCTAAAATTGCCAAATCATTAGAAATAGTCATGGTAGCCGCCGAACCCGCGCCGGTGCAAGTGCGGGTGGAATGGTCCGACGGAAGAGTAACTAACGAATGGGAGTCGCCGCCCGCGCAGATAGACGAACTCAAACATAAAATTCTCACAATTCTTAACAGAGAAGGTCGATCGCTCCTCGCTCTAAATGCTTTAGTTGAAGCTAGAGATGCCGAAGCACACATTGCCCGTCACGTTCTCAAATTGCGGCAAACAGAAGCCGAAGATTTAATCTGGCAATTTGCAAAATATAAAGCTTTGGCTGTCGGTTTAAATCCAGTGGCATTCTTGGATGTAATGGGAGCAAGTGTCGCAGATTTAGCCTTAATTCGCTCTTTATCCAGACTTTACGGCTTACCCATGACTGGTTACGAAGCCGGCAAACTTTGGCAGACTATTTTCTCCAGTGCTGGCGGCGTACTTTTGGGAGAATTGGGTAGCAGTTTTCTGTTGGGATTTGGCAAAAGTGCGGCGGCTGCGGCCCCGCACATCGGCTTTTCTACTTTTGCCGGAGTCGCTGTAACTCAAGCTAGTTTAGCAGCTTACGGAACCTATGCTGTCGGTCGCGCCGCCCAAGTTTACTTAGAAAAAGGCTGCACCTGGGGCCCCCTGGGACAAGATACGGTAATTCAAGAAATTCTCGCCACCATCGAGCGTAATACAATTATCGATCGCTTGCAGCAAGAGTTTAAAATTGGCAATTAAAAATTGCCCTAGTAGTTGAGTAGGGTTCGTCAGCAGAGGGTTATTTCTTAATAATCGAATAGCTAGGATCTGACGCACCCTACTGCTTTTATTCTTATACAAGTGTCAAAAAAAAATGCAACTGTAGCTAAGCTTCCAACCACGATCTTCATCCGTGATTCCCAATTATTTAATCTAAAATCGAAAATCGTATTACCGTCTCGCGATTCTCACACCTTCCCTAAAATGCGCGATCGTCGCAATTACCGCTATAGAAAAGTAAAATATTCTAATCAGCCAAAAACAAACCCGCATTGACCAAGAAACAATAGTCGGAGCAATACCTGTGAACTGTACAAATCGGGAATTAACTTTTTTTTCAAAGCTGTCAAGGTCTTTCATCTCCGATTGTTTCGTCGGAATAACCGGAAACTGACCAGTATATACGTAATAACCGATAAAACCTGACAATCCTACTTTTCTATTCAAAAATGAGTTAGTTAATGTTGCAGTTTCTGGAGGCGATAATTTATCCGATTCTCCTACTTTTTCCAGCCAAGAATTATATCTGATGGCTGGCGTAATCATGAACACTAAGGGAACTATAACTATCAACAAAGCTGCACTAATTTTGCGACCGTATTTAGGGTGTAGAAGATTTGTCGCCACACCCACTCCCATACCGATAAAAGCAAATATCAATATATTTAACAGTTCAATAATTTCGATACCCCTCAACAAATCACCGATAATCAGAATTGTATATAATAATTTGTCTGCTAGTAGCAGAGCGGCCCACTTGATCAGCATTGAAACGCCTACAATAGTAGCTACAATTGCTACATACCCGATGCCACCTAGAACGTACAGTAAAATAGAACCGACTTGTTTAAATGATTGCATGGAATTATTCACTCTTGTGAAAGTTGAGGAGTCCAATTGACAAAAAAACTAGAAATTTTAGCTCAATCTGGAGTTCCAAATTTGAATTTTAAAATTGATTAGCTTCAAATCTTGAAATCAATCTACAATCTACAATCTACAATCGATCGACAAGTTCCCGCGCCGCCGCTTTGGTGACTTGTGCGATCCGTTCTGTCACAACATCCTCTTCGATCGCCCTCTGGTCTGTCTCTTGTTCGCGATCGATCCCCAACCATAAAAGATACTCGATATTACCGGCCGGGCCAAGTAAAGGCGACCACGTTAAGCCGCGTTGCTGCCATCCTAAAGCTGTGGCTGCCTTCCACACTTGAAAAATCGCATCAGCTTGAGTTGCTGAGTCTCTCACTACGCCTTTTTTTCCGACTCTCTCGCGCCCTACCTCAAACTGCGGCTTTACCAGCAACACCGCTTCTCGCGGTGGTACCAACAATTCCCACAGCGCGGGTAAAATCTTATCCAGGGAAATAAACGACACATCTACTACCGCCAAATCTGCTCGCTCAGAGTCGCCGTAAAGCTCAGCAGCAGTCATGTACCGCAAATTGGTGCGTTCTTTCAAAATTACTCTCGGATCGTTACGCAAGCCCCAATCTGCTTGACCGTAGCCAACATCTACGCCGTATACTAGGACGGCCCCGGCTTGCAGCAAACAGTCGGTAAAACCGCCTGTGGAAATGCCGCCGTCGAGACAAATTCTGCCTGCAACGGGAATCGCAAAAACTTCTAAAGCTTTGGCTAATTTGTCGCCGCCTCTAGAAACATAGCGCGATCGCTCTTTAATCTGAATTTTTGCTGCGATGTCAACCTCCGTGCCCGGTTTGTCAACTACCTGTTGGTTGATGGAGACTTTCCCAGTCCTAATCAAAGCCTGAGCTTGCTGTCTGGAACTGCACAAATCTAGGCTGACCAATAATGTGTCTAGTCGCTGTTTAGCCAAGGTTTTTAATCTGTACGGATAGGGTTAAGAACAGTACCAGATTAGCACTTACGCAGAAGCCCCACTGCTAATTTTTGGCGATTATTTTGGTTTTGCGATTGTCGCGGGGCGATCGCCCCTAGGTCACAGGATGTGACTGAGATCGCTCTGATTGTGTAGTTGGATCACAGATAAACATTCATAGAATCACACAATAATTTTTGTGACTAGCGGATGATTTATATGGAGCTAAAAGCGCTACACATACCATCCGGGCGATCGACCATGAAAATAATTAACTTTCCTATCAGAAATCAGGGCAATTGTCAAGAAAATCCCCTGGCATTCATCAGCGGTGATATCATCCACATTCTTTACCCCAACGGCGAAGTAGAAGCAACAACCGTCACACAAATCGATCTGCGCCAAACCAAAAATCCCCTGGACAAATGCCTCGTCTGGGGATGTGTTGACGATTTTTAGCACCAGTTTCAAACAAGAATGCAATTAGAGGGAAGCTCCACACCCTTAATTCATCAGTCATTCCCAATTATTCAAATTTTTAATCTATAATTTTTAATCGGAAATCTTTAATCTAAAATTGTATAACCCATAAAAAAAGATCGCTTGGAGGCTGTGAGGCCAAAAAAAGCGATCGATCTAAGTGCTGCTAACTGCCAGCCAAAAATGCAATTTACTGCTACAAGAACTAGCAAATTGACTTAAATATCTTGTTCGCTCAATTCGCGAATCATGTAATCAAAAGGCTGCTCCAAAAAAGGCCCCACAGACAAGCCAGCAGCTTCCACCTGAGCCTTAACCATCTCCTTCATAATGCTAATTCCCATCACCGTCGGGCCAATGGGAACGCTTAGAGAATTGTAAGTTTCCCGCAAACCTTGCAGCACGCGCTCGTCGAGCACATCGGTACTTCCAGCCACCAGGGCGTAAGTAGCATAGCGCAAGTAGTAGTCCATATCCCGCAGACAAGCCGCGTAGCGACGAGTCGTGTAGGCATTTCCCCCGGGACGGATCAGTTCCGGCTGTTCAGCAAATAGCTGGATACCAGCTTGCTTGACGATTGCCGCAGCATTGCTGTTAATCGCCGCCGCCGCCTGTACCCGTGCCGTGCCCGTTGCAAAATAAGATTTCAACCGATCGATACCATCTCGGTCTAAATACCTACCAGCAACATCATAATTTTCAATCAGGCTCGTCACTGCATCGCGCATAAGTTTCTCTCCCAAAAATCTTTATCAATACTTTGCTATCTGAGACAGACCGCCTATTGTAGACTACTACAAATCGGCGTTTGATTAAGATTTGAGATGGGATTTTCACTCTAGGTAGTCTATCCTCGGCAAACGGCAGCAAAATTCAGCCGCCTGCCTTGTATCTTCAGCCGAAAAATAATCCGCAGGGCAAGAATCACGAACTGCCAGGCCGCACTGGGCAGCAATTTCAAAATTTTGTAGCCATAGATACAAAATAGTGGATACTGAAGGCCTACGATCGCCCAAACAGTCTGAAATCGGCCGATCGCCAAGAAACAACCAATATCAGGAGTAAGTCATGTTCCAGACACCCCAAGAAGCCTTAAACTACATAAAAGAAAATAAGATCCAGATCGTTGACCTCAAATTCATCGATATGCCGGGGATCTGGCAACACCTTTCCCTGTACCACGACCAAATAGACGAAAGCTCATTCACAGACGGCGTACCCTTCGACGGTTCCAGCATTCGGGGCTGGAAAGCAATCAACGAATCAGACATGACGATGGTCATCGATCCGACCACCGCTTGGATGGACCCGTTCATGGCAGAACCGACCATCAGCTTCATTTGCAGCATCAAAGAACCCCGCACCGGGGAACCGTACAGTCGCTGTCCCCGCACCATTGCCCAAAAAGCCATAGACTACTTGCTTTCGACCGGTCTCGGCGATACAGCATTCTTTGGCCCGGAAGCAGAATTCTTTATTTTTGACGACGTTCGCTTCGACCAAACCCAAAATTCCGGCTACTATTACGTAGATTCGATCGAAGGTCGCTGGAATTCCGGCAAAGAAGAAGCAGGCGGCAACCTCGGCTACAAACCGCGTTACAAAGAAGGTTATTTCCCAGTAGCACCAACCGATACCTCACAAGACATGAGAACGGAAATGCTGCTGACAATGGCAAAATGCGGCGTACCCATCGAAAAGCACCACCACGAAGTCGCCACCGGCGGTCAATGCGAACTCGGTTTCCGCTTTGCCACTTTAGTACAAGCCGCCGACTACTTGCTGACTTACAAATACGTGATCAAAAACGTCGGCAAAAAATACGGCAAAACCATCACCTTCATGCCCAAACCGCTGTTTAACGACAACGGTTCCGGGATGCACGTTCACCAGTCGATTTGGAAAGACGGCCAGCCTCTATTTGCAGGCGATCAATATGCAGGTTTCAGTCAAATGGGACTGCATTACATCGGCGGCATTCTCAAGCACGCACCCGCACTTTTGGCAATCACCAACCCCACGACCAATTCCTACAAGCGTTTAGTTCCAGGCTTTGAAGCGCCTGTAAACTTAGCTTACTCTCAAGGAAATCGATCGGCATCAGTGCGGATTCCGTTGTCGGGAACCAACCCGAAAGCCAAGCGGTTAGAATTCCGCTGTCCCGATGCCACATCAAATCCCTATTTAGCATTTGCAGCGATGCTGTGCGCCGGCATTGACGGCATCAAGAATCAAATCGATCCGGGCGAACCTTTGGACGTGGATATCTACGACCTTTCCCCAGAAGAATTGAGCAAGATTCCTTCGACGCCTGGTTCATTGGAAGGCGCTTTAGAAGCTTTGGAAAAAGACCACAGTTTCTTAACTGAAACCGGCGTATTTACCGAAGACTTCATCCAAACCTGGATTTCCTACAAACTCGACAATGAAGTCAACCCGATGCGGCTGCGTCCTCACCCCTACGAGTTTGCTCTCTACTACGACTGTTAGAAGAAAATTAATAATTAAAAATTAAAAGTTAAAACTGGGATTATACCATTTTTAACCTGTAATTTTTAATTAATAAGAACGCCGCCTTTAAAAGCGGCGTTTTTTTCGAGTTTAGAACTTCTGGATCAGAGCCCAGACTCTCCCGTTACCCGACACTATCTGGGCAACGCTGTTAGTAGTAGGGCCCATTGTAGCCTCAGAAACATCCTCTACAGCCCATTTAGTTGCTTTCTCATCAACAATAAATAAATCGTCAGGAGTAGTGCCTTCCTGAACCCGATATATCTTATTCAAAATGAAACGCTGTCGCGCCTCAGCTTTTGGTATGCCGGTAACTTCATCAGGATCGATAGAGAGGGCACTGCCTTCTTTTAATGTACCTTTCGAGTTACTTAAATTGCGATCGTCCCTTTGAGCAACCTGCACGCCGTGAAGCTGTAAACAAGGCTCTGTCTCAGAGATATTCGAGACACCAGCTAGCGCTCCACTTTTTCCCAAACCGAGAACCGCTGCCAAAGGCATCAAAATTAGCAAAAGCTTGACATGATTCACCGTATTTATACTCCGCATATTTGTGAGATTATGCACTCATTCTAAATTAGCAATTAGCAATTAACAATGACTAAACGATGTCCGATATTTTTGTGATGATCCGCAATCAGAGTAACGTCGCCATGACTTCAGTTGACGGCATTGCGTTTGTCACTTTACTGACTCAAGAAGGACGAGTGCTGGCCGAGGAGACAGTTGACCTGTTTGAGGCCGATGTGAATTTTGATAACCTGAAGCCAGGAAAATATACTGTAGTTGTCAGGCATGAAGGCGTTGAACCTCGATCGGCAACTTGTAGTGTTACAATCACCGATGAAGATAAAGTAATCATGCTGACATTTGTTTACTTGGAACTAGAACGGGTGCTGCTGGGCATTCAAACTTCAACAGAAGAAAGACTATGACCGTGAAAGTTACTCCGCCAAATTCAATTAAAATGTTTCGCTATCGAGTACATTTCTTGGCAAAAGACCTCTGGAGGGAAAAAAACCCGGTTTGTCGGATGAATCTGGCTTTACAGTTAGCTGATGTGGCGACAACTCTGGCTAGGTTAGAAGTAGAAGAGGCGCGAAAATTTCAACAAGAGTCTGCTAGTGTTGAGACCCAAGACTCGAGGGAACCTGAAAAGTTTTGAGTGTATGAGGTTGCTTTCTGCGATCCGCGCAACCCTTGCGCGATCGCAGTTTAAAAAAATAATCTAACTGTATAAAAGCTCCCAACTCTGATAATCATCAATAATTTTTAATCTAAAATCTAAAATCTAAAATTGTATGACTGGCAACTCCAAACTATTGTCATTGGTTGAGCTAGTAAAAAAACTGTCTGTATAAAATTGACTCTCCGTGCTAAACAATAACTTTCTGCCTTGCGAGGTAATTGGTTGTCGAAAAAACTGCGTTACACTTATATAAGTATCTTTACAAAACAACATAAAAGCATGACTGTTGCCTACCCCCGCAAGCTACGCAACGCAATGGGAGCGCGCGAAATTTTAGCTAATGTAGTGCGCGATCGCGAAATTCACCTGATCACCCTCAACCGCTACCGCTACAGCGAACAGCGCAGTTGCAAAGACCTCACCGACGTGATCGAACGGCTAGACGGGGAACCGGCCGAACTCGTACGCGACCTCTCCCGGCACATTTCCGACGAAGCGCGACACGCTATGTGGCTCACCGACTTGCTGGTAGACCTCGGCCAAAATGTGGGAACGCCGCCGGGAATCTCCTACATTGACGAATTTGACCGCCTGCTGGACAAAGATATATACGACCCGAAACGCAACCTCGATGACAGTATAATTGCAGGCTTAGTCGCAATCAATGTCACCGAAAAGCGTGGCTGCGAATACTTCTCAGCGCACATCCACGCCCTCAAACAGGCTCCCCAAACCGCAGAAAACGTCAAAATCCGCGAAACCATCGAAAAGATTTTTCCAGAAGAAGCTGGTCACGTCCGCTGGGGCAACCGCTGGCTGGCCAAAATCGCCGACAAAAGCCCGGAACACCGCCAAAAGGTGGAACAGGCAAAGCGCAAGTATATGGCGATCGAACAAGCAGCATTTGAATCGGGAATGGATATCATGCTGGGGGCAGAACTGCGTCGCGTCACCCGCCTCGTGGATATTGCCAACACCATGCCGATGTGGGAACGCCCGCAATACCTGATGGAACGCTTGCCCGCAACCCTGCTGGCCCCCGACCTGCAAATGACCAGAGTCGATGTAGCTCAGCGCGCCTGGAACCGCGACCCGCAGGCATTTATGGAGAAATTGGTGCCCATGTTCCTCAACGGCTTGAATACCATTGAGAAGAAGCCCGCGGCGACTAAGCCCAAGGCTTAAAAACGATCGCGAACCTGGTTGAAACCGCTCTGCAAGTCAAACTTGCGTCTGCCTCCGCAAACAAGCGAGCTCTACTGGTTCCCAGGCATAGCCTTGGAACCAGTTATTTAAAATCATAATTTTAAGCTTTAGCAAGTAAACTGATTATTGGAATAGTTTTCCATCTAAATATAATTATGACTACCAGCGAGCCGAACATACAAACAGCTTCCGCAGAAAGCCTATCGAGTGAAAGCGCGATCGCCTCCGAGCAGGTCGAAAAAGCCACAGCCGTCACCTATGCAGAAGAAATTGAAACTGTCATCGCCAGCATGGCTGTAGACCAAAAAGTGATGGTCGGTCAAAGTGAAGCTGGCGGACATCTTTGGAAGTTTAAGTACGGCAGTGTTGAAGTGTTCGTGCAACTCACGGGCGAAACCGAAGAGGATACTTTGACTGTTTGGGCTTTTGTACTGCAGTTGCCAGCGAAGAATGAAGCTCAATTAATGCGGAAAATTCTAGAAATGAATTGGCTGTCTACTTTAGAAGCTCATTTTGCCATTGTTGATAATCAAGTTGCCGTAGTATCGACTCGGACGATGGCGGAAATCTCGGCCGGGGAAATTTCTCGGGTTATTACTATTGTCGCCACGATCGCCGATGACAATGACGATATTTTGCAAGCAGAATTCGGTCTGTAGTCATTAGTTAACAGTTAACAGTCAACAACTAACAGTTAACAGTTAACAGTTAACTAATATGCAGGCCCTGCGATCCAAGCAATAGTGATTCCTAACCCCAAACCCACAAGCACTTGAAAAGGAGTGTGTCCCAACAACTCTTTCAGGCGAGCCTCATTAAGGTTGTGATCTTCCTCAAAAAACTCGTCAATAATTTGGTTGAGGATGCGAGCTTGCTTGCCTGCAGCTTGGCGGACGCCTGCTGCGTCATACATCACAATAATTGCAAAGATCGCAGCGATCGCAAAATCCGGACTTTCCCATCCCATCGTTTGTCCGACTCCAGCAGCCAAAGCGCCCACAAAAGACGAGTGAGCGCTGGGCATTCCCCCCGTTGTTACCAAATACCGAAGATTAAACTTGCGATTTTTGACCAACTCGATCGGCAGCTTCATGATCTGAGCCGCCAGACAAGCGAGCAAAGCAACCACGAGTACATGATTGTTTAAGATGGCGCTGCAAATTTCCTGCATAGTGTTTGGTATTTCTAGTTACTCCGGCTGGTAATAAAATCGGCTATCGCCAGCAGCGGTAGAGCTTTGCTCCCAAACACTGCCAATTGAGCCTTAGCATCAGCAACAAGCTGCGAAGCTTGGCGCCGAGACTCCTCAATTCCCCACAAACTCGGATAAGTGACTTTCCCTGCTTGAACATCTTTGCCAGCAGTTTTGCCCAGTTCTTCTTGGGTAGCAGTAATATCCAAAATGTCGTCAACGATCTGGAAAGCCAGCCCAATATTTTGAGCGAAACGAGACAGCCGCTGCAAATCTGCTGCTGAGGCCCCAGCCAGAATTGCCCCACAAACTACGCAGGCCTCTAACAGCGCGCCTGTTTTGTGAGCGTGAATGTAATTCAAAGTTTCCAGAGAAACATCTGTCTTTCCTTCCGATTCCAAATCAACCACCTGACCGCCTACAAGTCCAGCAGCACCCGATGCCCGCGCTAAATGGGCGATCGTCTGCAACACCTGCTGGGGGGGTACGTTCTGAGTTTTAGTGGCGATAAATTCAAAAGCATAGGTCAACAAACCATCGCCAGCCAAAATGGCGATATCCTCGCCGTAGACTTTGTGGTTCGTCAGTTTGCCGCGCCGGTAGTCGTCATTGTCCATTGCCGGCAAATCGTCGTGAATCAGCGACATCGTGTGGATCATTTCCAAAGCGCAAGCTGTGGGAATTGCCATAGATGTAGTGCCGCCGGCCAGTTCGCAGCTAGCCAGACACAGGATCGGACGCAGGCGCTTGCCCCCCGCTAGCAGCGAGTAGCGCATTGCTTCGTAAATTTTCTCTGGGTAGATGACCGGCAGTGCACTGTCGAGAGCTACCTCGATCGCCTCTTTTCGATTGACTAGATAAGTAGATAAATCGAAAGAGGATTCCGGTTGGGACGAACCCATTTCTGTTGCCAATACCATCCCTTGCTCTCTTGTACTGAATAGTTACGTGGGATATTGTGATCCGTTGGGGTCGGATCGTGCCGACTTTTACGGCGGTAGTTGCTCGAACTCCGAGCATCAATTAATCATTCTACGGGTGTTGTTGCACAGAAAATCTTTGAGTTTTGATAACTTTGTCAATTTACCAGTCAATCTCAAATTTACAATCTCAAATATCAAATCCGCTGCTGAAGTCTGGCGACTTCCAAAAAGCGCTGCACCGCCGCCGTTGGATCGCTGCGCCAAATCAGAGCGATCGCCACAATGCAGGTTGATTCTGGTAACGCTTTGTAAACAACCCCGCTGCGTTGAAAATTTTGCATTGATGCCGGGACGATCGCCACTCCCATCTCGGCCGCTACCAAGCTGACAATTGTCTGCATTTGAATTGCTTCTTGAGCCGCGCGAGGGCTAAAACCTGCTTGCTGACAAAGACTGACGATCGCATCGTACAATCCCGGAGCCTGGGATCGGGGAAATAGGATGAACGGTTCCGTGGAAAGTTCGCGTAATTCAAGATGCGTGCGATCGGCCGCCGGATGCGTTTCTGGCAGTGCCACGATCAGCGGTTCTCGAAAAATGATTTCAGAATTTATCCCGTCTTCCTCAACCGGAGGGCGCACGAAGCCGATATCAATTTGCCCGAACCGCAGCCGCTGCAACTGTTCGTTTGTCGTCAGTTCGTGCAGTTCGAGCTTGACGGCGGGACACCGAGTGCGAAAAGCCTGCAAAATCGCTGGAACCACGTTGTGTGCTGCGGAACTCACAAAGCCGATCGTCAATTGTCCGAGTTCGCCCCGACTGGTTTGTCGGCCGAGTTGAATTGCTCGATCGACTTGCTGCAGAATTTTCCCGGCCTCCTCGAAAAAAACCTGTCCCGCTGCCGTTAACTGCACCGTCCGCTTGGTGCGGCGAAACAGTTGAAACCCCAATTCTGCCTCCAAATGCTGGATTTGTTGGCTCAGCGGAGGTTGGGCAATATGCAGTTTTTCGGCTGCGCGAGTGAAATTCAGTTCCTCTGCAACTGCAATGAAATAACGCAAATGCCGAAGTTCCATAGCTCCCCAATCATTTATATTTTAAAAGTATAAGTTGTGAGTCAAACATATATTGGACATTAATGATGATATTTCATACAGTGATTAATAGGCGACATTGAAAATTAAACAATGGCTAATTTGGATATCAAAATTAGAGAAGCAGAGCTAGCAGATTTGGAATTAATCATGGATTTTATCTCGCAAAAAAGCGAATTTGATGGATCTAAAAATTTGTTGGCAGCAACAGCAGATAAATTGCAGCAAACGTTGTTTTGCCAGCCTCTGCTAGTGCGGGTTTTGTTGGCTGAAGTTGCAGGAACAGCGGTAGGCTTTGCTCTTTTTTATTCCTCCTATTCAAGTTTATTGACGCAGCCGTGTCTTTGGCTTGATGATTTATTTGTGCGAGATCCTATGCGAGGAATGGGAGTCGGCACAGCGCTGTTAAAGTATTTGGCACAAATTGCTGAGTCCACAAATTGCGGGCGTATGGAATGGACTGTTAATACTGGCAATGCGCCGGGAATTGCTTTTTATGAAAAGCAGGGAGCGCGCATTTTGGAAAATATTAGGGTTTGCCGAATCGAGGGAAGTGCGATAGCCCAACTCGCCAACAAATAAGTTGGTTGGTTTTGTGAAGAAGAATTTTTTTAACCGCAGAGAACACAGAGAACACAGAGAAATAGAAGACAAATTTAGGGTAGTTATCATGGCACAAAATTCTTGGAATACCGCTCTTTATGAGAAAAATCATGCTTTTGTTTGGCAGTACGGCGAATCTCTTTTGGAGTTACTTGCTCCGAAGGCTGGTGAACAAATTCTGGATTTGGGCTGCGGTACGGGACAGTTAACTGAAAAGATTGCTCAAAGTGGTGCTTTGGTGCAAGGTATTGATTCATCTTTGTCGATGATTTCCACGGCCAAAGTTAACTATCCTCACATCAAGTTCGATACAGCGGATGCGATGACTTTTCAAGTAGAAGAGCCGTTAGATGCTGTGTTTTCTAATGCGGTTTTGCATTGGATTAAACAGCCGGACGCTGTGATTAATTGTGTGGAAAAAGCGCTGAAGCCTGGAGGGCGTTTTGTGGCTGAGTTTGGCGGTAAGGGGAACGTGGGGGCGATCGTCCGGGCAATTTTGAGTGTTTTGTCAGAAATTGGCTGCCAGGAGCCTGAAGCGCTTAATCCTTGGTATTTTCCGAGTATTGGCGAGTATGCTGGGCTTTTGGAAAAGCAGGGATTTGAGGTTAGTTATGCCGTTTTGTTCGATCGCCCGACTTCCCTAGAAGGTGGCAGCGCGGGTATGGTAAATTGGATTGAAATGTTTGCTGGCGAGTTTTTGTCGGGGTTGTCTGATGGTGTGCGATCGCAGGTAATGAACTCCGTTGAAGAGCGTTTGCGGCCGACGCTGTACCGCGATGGTAATTGGATTGCAGATTATCGCCGAATTCGCGTTGTTGCTGTCAAAAATTCCTATTGACAAATATAAGGCTACAAATCTCCCCGATTTGTAGCCTTCGTCCACTCAGTATCCCCATCGCGCCGCACGCTAGTCCCAGCAGTTATTTTCTTTTCCTATTGTAACTGCGCTTTTGTGTAGATCCCCATCAATTATCCCCTGCCAAAAGCTTACGAATCAGGCTTTTCGGATGTTGAATTTTACAGTCATATTTGTAGGGGTAAGCCGGCCAAATAAAAAATATTGTTGGCATGATACTTAGCCTCAACCAAAATAGACTCTTCCTTAACAAATAATAATCTAAGCTGACGCTTCCATAGGGAGCCGAAAGCAAAAACGAACTAACACTTAAAAACATACATAACAAATACTACAAAAGTTACGGTCAAAGCGTTTAGCCCTTCTCCCCAGTGCGACCAATTTCCCGCAGCAAACTGCCCCGCTAGCCATTTGTAAATTTGCTGATAGCGAAAAACTCGATCGGGAAAATGTGCGATCGTAAATTCGTATCCGCAAACACCGCAACAACTCGGTTTCATGGATAAACCGGGTTGCTAAACACAGACCTTAGTTTAAATCTGTTCTTCCCCTTGATTAAAACGCTGAATTTCGTGATTTTCCTCGATTTGCAAAGTAGCATCATTGGGAATATTGAGGATTCCTGTAAATTAACTTTGGCTTATTTTCCAAGCTTGTTCCTTATTTTTGTGTTCGGCAAGTTCTCGCTGTAAATTGTCAATAATCTGTTGAAACTGAGCGGCTTGTCTCAGCATTTCTTGTTCTGAAAAGTCCAGCAATTGCATCAGAGTAGCCACTTGATATTCCAGTAATTGGGTTTCGCAATTATTGTTATTTGTAAGAAAGGTTGTAGGCTTTTCTGAATATTCAAAAACACTCTTTTCGTCGGGAAGGAACAATGCTGTTTTGACACTAAGTGCCAAATCTTTAAACATTTCAGCCCTGCGTTGGGAAATTTTAACTTTCAGGAACATCACTACCGCAAACAAACTTCCTGACGGCAGAAGTCCCCCAAATCCCAAGACAGACTTGACATTGTAGGGAATAATTAAAGAATTTTGCTCAGGAATAAAGGGGCTGCCTTTTGCCTCTGATACATAAAAAATATTTAATACTGCCGGCTCTAATTGCAGGAACCTTTCTGGCTCACTTCCGAGGAATGTAGGAATGTCTAAACCAAACTGCCGGATTATTTCCGAAATCGCCGGCATTTGAGCCACTAATTTTGTGCTAACTAATGGAATAGCTCTATTTTCTGCTGCTGTGTGCCGAGAATTCCACTGCGGTTCTGTGCCTGCGGCTGCTAGCAGAGTCCAACATTTCATGTCGGCGGCGGGGGAATTGCCCTTCATCAAGCGGCGGGCGGATTGTTGCAATGAGTCTTCTAATTCCCGGTAGGGATGAGTTTTGAACAAACGCACTAAGGCACAGCTATTTTCTCCAGTTTGCGAATCGCAAAAATGTTGGTAAATATAGTTAACAATCTTCTGGCTGGTGGCTTCCATACTAGCAGTATTTCTACCTAAGTGGCGCAGGACTAAGCTGCATTTAGCCATGTCTTGCGGGGTAAATAAGGTAATATCGTACATGAAAAAATGCTCTCCAAGAGCTCAAACACTCTTGTTCATTTATCGTTAAGGCCGCTACGGCATCCGGAATCCTACTGAGAGTTTTGAACAAAGTGTTAGTGAAAATATGTATAAAATTAGCCCGCCAAATGCAGCCCTTGTCTGGCAGGATACAGAAATTAAGATTAAAGCAAAAAAAAATCTATTTCCTAGGGTAGGCGACAAGGACAGAAAAGCAGATGTACAATCCTTAAAAAAAAATTTAATGACAACTCTCCTAAAGAAATTAAAGAAACGGAGTTTTTCACCGGATATGCCTCGCGTTTTACAGGGCATTTTCGTAGATAAAAGTCGGTTTCTGGGTAAGCCATATTCACCGAACTCCTAGAAACTCAATCTGCAATTTTTGTGGCGGGCGATCGCACGCCGATCGATCAAAAATTGGTAAAATTTCGGCAGTCTTGGACGCAGAAACCGGGTTTGCTTACAGAGAAAAAACCCGGTTTCCTGGGTATTGGTAAGTAGAGGGTGTGTTCAAAACTTTTAACCACCCTAAACAACTCTATTGAGCTGGTTGAGACTTTGCTTCCAGGGCATCTTTAGCAGACAATCCCTGATCTTGAACGCCAAAATACCACAAACTAGCAGCAGCTTCGGCGCGAGTCACGGCTTTCTTCGGCTGAAACAGAGTAGTAAAACCAAAAACGCGGCGAATATTCGCCAAATCTCCATTGTTAAAATCAGCTAAAACTGCCCGCGATGCCTGGGAATCAATCTTAGAAGCATCTTGAAAACCCCACTTTTCTTTCACTCCGTCAATGTTAGCTGTCGGTAAAACTTGACGACTATCTAAAGGCACTTTCCAGAGAATCATTGTTTCGCGAGTTAAAGGTGCATCGGGGCGAAATTTCACATCTTTACTTTCACCCGAAAGCGAACTCGGAATTACACCGGCTTCTGCTAAACCTTGAATTGCTGAAAAATCCGGGTCTGTTTTGGGTACGTCAGAAAAGGCTGGTTCGCTAGAGTCTACAGCTAATCTAATTTGTTTGGCTTGACGGCTAGCATAAATCTGATTGTTAGCTGCTACTAACCAGCGGGCGTATTCGCGGCGAGTGACAATTTTGTTGGGTTTGGGCAAAGTGCTGGCTGTTTCTAAATTAGCACTTTCTGTCGTTAGCGAAGCGCTCGGAGAGGATCGCACTTTCAGCACTTCCAACTGACTTAAATCAGCTACATACTGCCGCAACTGTTGAGGAATTTGGGTATCTAGTTGGCTAACTTGTGCTGATTTTGGCGAGGCGGATGGCGTTGGAGTAGTTTCCTCTGAATTAGATGGACTTGGTGAAGCGGTTGGAGATGCGCTAGACTCGGAATTGTTAGGTTGGGGACTGGTGGCAATTTCGGGGCTTTCTTTGCTGTAGTCGATCGCAAATTCTGTAGAACCCCCTACTTTCTGAGTAGGAGAAAGCGACACAGTTACCCGTAAATTATCTCGCGTTGCTACCAAAGAACCTTGTCCCTCGGCGGTGGGGCGGCTGACTATTTCCCAGTTGCGACGCCCAAACTCTGTGGAGTAAAAGTTCTGAACCGAATTAACAGGATCAGTGCTTTCCCAGCGCAGCCGCACATTTTTTTGCGACGGATCGGTTTGCCCACCAACTTCTATTAACTCAGCATTAGGATAGAGTGGAATCTCTGTCGGGAAATCGGGAGGAAGTTTGGCGGTAGAGTTTGTCTCTATTGCTGTCGCTGGTGGCGGGGAAGAGAAAACTACTGGGTTTTGTTTTAATGTGGGATCGGCGGCTAATGATTCTTCGAGGGCCTTGCTGTTGGGGCTGTTTGCACAAGCTGTGACAGCAGCCAACAGACACACAGCCAGCCAAGTATTTACAGCAGCGAGTATATTGGTTTTAGATCGACCTGGAGATTTGCCTTGCCGTTGAGTAAATATAATATTCAGCATAAATCGCCCCTTTGCAGATATATTTCTAGGCTAGCGCAGATCGATCGGGCATATATAATTTTTACCCAAATGAAATTTCTGTATTTACTTCTAGTTACTGCTACATTAGTTTCATACCCTGTCAAGTTTGCCCGTCCCGCTGCATCTCAACCAGCCCCGCTGCGGGCAGAAATTCAGACGCCAGAGTGGCAGCCATTTTGCTCGGCGATGGGTCAGTTTGCGATCGATATGCCCGCAAATCCCAAAATTAATTCCGAAACTTTTTCAAATCAAATTATTGCTCATACATACCGATCGAACTTAAAAAACAAAGAAACTTATTTGCTTCAATACTTTGACCTTGATTTTCGGCTGAGGAACAATAATATCAATAATACCAGAATTACTTTAAATAATGCCGTTGATTTTTTCGTCGTGGCAGCGAATGCTAAAGTTTTGCAGGTGCGGGATATTTCCCTCGGAGGCTATCCCGGAAAAGAATTTGAGTTTCAGCCGCTTTCTCCCAGTGAACCCGTAGGTGTAGGTCAAGTTTTTTTGGTGGAAACGCGCGTTTACGGCCTGGTTGCCACTACCCCAGAACCAGAAAGTGCTCAAAAATTTCTAGACTCTTTTCGTTTGTTTTGAAGCAGGAAGTTTGGCAATGAGTAGTGTAGGAAATTTAACATATTTAATGGAGAGAGGTTGAGGGAATAAGTCACAGGTTCCAGGGAATAGAGAAAAATTAGTTGGGATTGGCGATCGAATTTATTAATAAAACTTACGCTTTTCAACTTGTTGTCTAGGAAAAAAGTGACCTGGGCAAAGAAAAATTTCGGCATCAACCGAGTTTCTGAGGAATAATGCGGTCAGAACTCATTAAGTTAAATGTGACTTAAGACCTTATTTTATTTTTTGTACTCTATCTAACGGAATAGATAAATTTTACACCTGTGGAGCGATGTAGATACTTCCTCAAGTTTATATATTTGATATAAGGATTTTTAAATCGCAGAAAGCACAAGCAAAGATGCTCTCTTGCTCCATCTGGCTCCCATCTGGCTCCCATCTGGCTCCCATCTGGCTCAACAAAGTCAAGGAAGTGAAGTCAAGGAAGTCAGGCTCATCGAAAGCTTACCCGGAGGGTATTAACATATTATGAACAAACTAACACCCATTCTCCTCAGCGGCATCCTGTTATTTGGAGCTGCTGCTTGCAGCGAAGGGGCTAAAACTAGCGCTGATGCTCCTAATTCTACCACAGAAAATACCACCAGCCCGCCCCCAGCGGAGACAGTTCAAAAAACTCAGGGTGACGCAACGAGCGATATTCGCAAAAACCAAGCAAATTCTGATATCAGGGCCAGAGAACAGCGCAACAATGTGACGGGTGGCGATGCTATAAGAGCCGATGGCGACCTCCAAAGTGAAGTGCGCTCCAAGTTAGAAGTAAACATCACTAAAGGTCAGCTAACTGTTGATGCAAAAGACGGGGTTGTCACCGTAGGTGGCACAGTTCCCAATCAAACTGATTTAGCTAAAATTGAGCCACTAGCTAAAGAGATTAAGGGTGTTAAACAGGTCAATGTTACCGCTGTTGTCGCCCCCGCTGCATCCGCATCGCCTAGCAGCAATCAATAAATGTGAAGGAAGAAGTCCGAGGAAAAGAAGGGAAAAGGATGTAGTTATCTAGGAGAGAAGTCTGAGGGTAGAGGGTAAAGTTTGGCATTGTAAGATTGCTTTCGGAGCTGATCGCAACGCTTAGGTAACTCTATAGGGAGAGCGTGGTTTTAAGTTAAAGAGTTTAAATTGAAGTTAAAATTCATGAACTCAAAACTCCCGCAAGACCTACACTTTCCCCTTCCTAATTTCCGATTTCCCATCCCGGAGAATTAGTTGGAAACCAGCCTGAAGATAGAGACAGAGGTTATTCCCAGCGACCGATGAAAATTGTTGGGAAAGAATGAATAAATGTGATTGATGGCAGCAAGCAGAGCATAAATTCTGTGGTTGTGAAAAAGTAGTATATTTTGCAGGAGAAAGAAAATGGCTTTAGGTCAACACAAGCGAGCTGTAGGAGCATTTTCTACTTACCGAGATACGGAACTAGCCCTGAAGGAGCTACAAAGTTCCGGGTTTCCGATGAATAAAGTTTCGGTAGTTGGGGAAAATCTCGATCGCAACGAAATTGCGGGCGCTACCGCTGGTAAGGGTACCGACGAGAAAGTGGGCGGTGGTGCCAAAGCAGGCGCGACAGCGGGAGCAGTGACGGGGGGTTTGATTGGGTTACTCGGAAGCATTGGAGCGCTAGCGATTCCGGGAGTGGGTCCGGTGATGGCAGGGGGTGCGATCGCAACTCTGCTGGCAGATACTGTGGTCGGAGGCGCGATTGGGGCTGCAGCAGGCGGTTTGGTCGGCGGTTTGGTCGGCTTGGGAGTTCCCGAAGAAAAAGCTAAAGTTTATAACGATCGCGTCTCGCGCGGAGAATATTTGGTATTCGTAGAAGGAACAGATGCCGAACTTGCCACAGCCGAAGGAATTATGAGCGTGCGGGGCATTCAGGATTGGGGCATTTACGATGTGCCGGCAGACACCGGTCGCAGAGCTTCGGGTCGCCAGAAGCGCGCCGTGGGAGTATTTTCAACCCGCCGCGAAACGGAACACGCACTGGGAGAACTGAGAACTGCCGGTTTCGACATGAATCGGGTTTCGGTCATCGCTAAGGATGCTGACTCGAAAGGAGACATCGCAGGCATTGACGTTCATGACAGCGCGGACAACAAATCCGATGAAGGAGCCACAAAGGGCGCACTCACAGGTGGTACTTTGGGCGGTTTGACAGGCTTGTTGGTAGGTCTGGGCCTAGTGGCAATTCCGGGAATCGGGCCGATTATGCTGGCAGGAGCCTCAGCTACGGCGATCGCCACTACACTTGCCGGTACGGCTTTGGGTGCAGCAGCAGGCGGCTTGATCGGAGCTTTAGTCGGTATGGGAATTCCCGAAGAGGAAGCTAGAGCATACAACGATCGCGTAGCGAGAGGAGATTACTTGGTACTGGTTGACGGCAGCGAAACAGAAGTCGCTCAAGCCGAAAGCATTCTGAGTCGCGGAGGTATTCAACATTGGAACACCTACGACTATCCCAGCGTAGATACTTCTCGGGCTGATTACGGCGCTCCTGGCACTCCCGGTGTTGATACCACGGCTGATATTTACGATCCCAATCAGGGCATCACCGGCCACCGTCGGATTTAATAATAATTCAGACTTTGTTTGGGGATTGTTTCTACTTCCAGCAGGGTAGTCGCACTCCCGGACTCGGATTGTCGAAAGCGATCCAACCAACATCGGCGAGCTAGCGGTTTTACGCTTCGTCGGTAAAATTATCTCAAAAGTCGGCTTTTTATCTGAAAGCCGGCTTTTGTTTTGTTCTGGGAACTTAAAAAAGCCACCTGTCAAAAGTTTAATTTTGATTGGGGTCCCAGTCCGTGAGCTCGGCTTTGCGCCGGAGGATCGATCGGCTCCCTGAATTTTAACAGCAGAAATCCGCAGCGGTTTTTTAGTCTGTAACACTCACTACTGCTCGATTTTAAACCCCGCAGTATTATCAAATTTAATGACCTAAATTACCACAGATATTGCCCAGTTAGTCAAAGAGCGACTATCTTTAATTATGGGTAGCTAATTTCAGCAACTTATACAGGTGAAGTAGCCAGTCCCGCGCGCCGAGTACGGCATGCAGTGGTCGGCAGCTATTAGAATAATATTGTCGTCGCCTTCCCGCAAGACTTAGGCTGGTCATTGCTTGGCTGTAGCAGCCCAATTGCTGTTGGCAAGACCTGCGGCATGAATACAGTTTTTCTGGGAATGCCTCAGAGAAACATTTGAGAAGCCCAGGAACAGCTTTTATGTCCGGGAGCGCGTCTGGTGTCGAGAGTTCTGTAAATTAGAACCGCAAGCGCTCATGGATCGAGAAAACATTAACAGCAAGCACAGCAGCGCGGGAATACGGGAACGACTCGCGATCCATTTTTTCGCGCAATCTCAGGCTCAGCACAGCGTATTGCTTGCTTCGCCGGCGATTCGCTCAGCACTCCGAGGGAAACAGCCTTCCTGTTGGTTTTCACTGGCACGGAGCACAGTGGGGGGAGGTGACACTAGCTGAGCTGGCCTGGTGCTGCCGTCCGGGTTACTCGAAGGTAGAAAGCACTTATTTAGAAGGCATTAGGCGTTGAAGCTCGGATATCTTCTTTCTTGATTGCACTCATAAATTCGATCGCCTGTACTGGCAAATTTTCGGGTGAGAAGGCCGCGCGGATGCCGCCAGCAATAATCCAAATATTCGATCGACCTTGACAAGATCGATCGACAACTTCTCGGTATTTTGGTAAAGAGTTAGCAGGTAATATTTAGTTGTTACCAGTTAGTATAAATACAACTAACCATTAACAACTAACCATTAACAACTAACTAATTACTAGCAAAATAATACTTACAGGACTTACAGGCGGCGAGAAACGCGATTTTTTCATAACTTCCGCGCTAGCCAAACTCAGATTATACCAGAACCCGGTTTATTTTCATAAATTATAACTAAGTGAGCAGGGTGATGGTAGGAATCAAGCAGTTTTGACAATTGTTAATGTGGCAGTATTAGTTTAAAAAACTGACTGGCAAACACGATAGTACAAACTTTCACACAACATAGAACATCGAGAAATTAAGGAAACTCACTCAATTTTTTTATGAATTTCACTGAAATTTTAAGTGCCGATGAACTTTTAATTAGACATAGAAACGGGGAACGAGATTTTCGAGGGACCAACCTCATTGCAGCTCATTTGAGTGAAGCTAATCTCAGTAGAACAAATTTGAGCAGCGCTAATTTGAAAGGTGCTAACTTAATTAGAAGCAAACTGATTGGATCTAATTTAAACGCCGCCGACTTGAGCGGGGCTAATTTGTCTAAGGCGAAATTAATTGAAGCTAATCTGGGGAGTTCTAGTTTAACTGGAACTGTGGCGATCGCCGCAGATTTTAGCGGGGCCAATCTCAGCGGAGCAATACTGTCTCAGGCTGACTTGAGCAAAGCAGTTATGACTGGAGCGAGTTTAGTAGGAGCTTGTTTGCTAAGCGGCTCGAAACTAACTGAGGCTAATTTGAGCGGGGCGACGCTGAGCCGAGCAATTATGAGCGGTGTTGATTTAAGCAGAGCTAATCTGACTAGAGCGATTCTCAGCGAGGTAGATTTGAACGGGGCGAACCTGAGCGGAGCAACTTTAACTAGGGCTTATCTCAATCGCGGAAATCTCAGCGGTGTCAATTTGGTTGGGGCTAGTTTGAGCGAAGCAAGTCTGCGGGAGGCTTCTATTTGCGCTGCTAATTTGAGCGGAGCTGACTTGAGCGGTGCTGACTTACAATCCGCCAATCTAAATGGCTCTAATTTGAGCGGTGCCGATTTGCAGGGAGCTAATTTGAGCAAAGCAAATTTGAATGGTTTGATTCTGCACAATGCTGATTTGAGGGCTGCGAATTTGAACAAAGCTTCTTTGCGGGGAGCTAATTTGAGCGGTGCGAATTTGGCAGGTGCTAGCTTGCTGGAAGCGGATTTGCGGGGGGCGAATTTGAGTCACGCCAATTTATCGGGAGCGGGTTTGCTGCTGAGTTCTCTGACCGGGGCGAATTTGACAGGAACTAATTTGTCGGAGGCTAATTTGATTGGGGCGAGCTTGAATGTTGCTAACTTGAATGAAGCAGCTTTGGGCGGGGCGATTTTGCCCAATGGAGCTACTCACAGCCGGGATTGATGAGTTGACTAACCATAATTAAGTGGCTCAACTTCAAAAAATCGAACACCGAGAAACCCGGTTTATGTAGGGGCTGTGCCAAGAGTGCTGGCCCTTCCTGCTTTCTAGCCTTTTCCATCGCCACGAGCTGATTAAAGCGGTTGGGCTTTAACCGCATTCTACCGAAAGCCGATTTTGGCAGGAAATATCGAACTCAAATCGAACTCAACCCGAACTCGATCGAGGTCAGAGCGCCCCAAAAAACCCTGATATCCTCGCGATCGCCGCTATTTTTGAAATATTTTTGGAATTTACTTGAAAATTTCTAGACACCGTGCTATCGTCAAAAGGTTTGAGACATTGTGAGTTAGAGGTAAAACCCCGCAGAATGAAACAATTGGGAACCCATCTGGTCGCTGATGCTTGGCAGTCTCCTGGAGACCTGCTCAACGATCCTGAACGTATCCGCCGCGCCATACTCGATGCGATCGAAGCCGGAGGAGCTACTCTCATCGATTTGTGCGTACACCAGTTTAGTCCTCACGGAGTGACAGCTACTGCTACTTTGGCAGAGTCTCATATAGCAATCCATACTTGGCCTGAACACGGTTATTTTGCTGCAGACTTATTTTTCTGCGGAGCCGGCGACCCTCACCGAGCCATGAAGGTGCTACAGACAGCTTTGGAAGCTAAACAGGTAAAACTCACTGAGTTTACGCGCGGTTTCGAGCCAGGGGTGGGCATCGTAGGTTCTGCTTGTGAAGAGCAGTATGCGCCTCGTTCAGTAGAAACGAGTGCCGCCCGAGCATGATGGCCAATTAGCGTAACTTTGAATATTTTATGCTAGGTTTTGTTTAAAATCCCACGGCTTGAGCCGTGGGATTCTTGTTGGAATTTACTTTTTCATTAATAAAGGGCGGACAACTAAATAACCTGCGCCGAAAGCTGCAATGACAATCAGAAAAATCGCGATGGCCAACCACAATCCGCTTAAGTCTGAGGTTTTTTTGGGTTGAGATATCACACGGTAAGGAGTTTCCTGCACCTCTGTAAATAATTTTTCTGGAAGTGGCTGCGGCATCGGGGAGCCTTTTGGCTCCGGTTCCGGTAGTGGGAAGGGGAAAGCCACTGTCTGAGGTGGTTGAGGTACCGTAGAGTTAGTCCGCGAGGTGGCAGGTGCTGGGGGCGGAGGTTCAATGCTGAAATTGAATTTGACTGAGGGCATCTGAGGCATCCCTGTCTGGGTGACACTCTGAGCAGAGTTGACTACTTGCTGTAACTGTTGGGATACTTGAACTACTGTTTCTACTTCTCGCCGCAGTTGTTGATTTTGTTGGACTAATTGCTGATTGTGGGTTTTGAGGGAGTCCACCATCGCTTGGGCTGCTTGCAGCTCTGCCGTGACTTCTCGATAGAGGGAAATTGGTACCGATGGAGAGTAACTATTTGAGTTTTCAGGGGAAGTATTGTCAGATAAGGTAGTATTTTGCATAATTGTAGATGGCGAGGGTGAACTTGTTTTAGTTTAGCCTGAGAGTATTTGCAATTAGATCGATCGCAACACAATTCGTCAAGATATTTGTTACAAATATTGAACGTAAATTTAATTTAATGTTACAAGTTATTAGTCAATCGCTATGAACAACTACGCCACCGAACAAAGTATGTCGCAAAAGTCAAGCACCGAGGAAATGAAATACGGCGAACGCCAGATATTGGAAGGGGAGTTAATTACTTTCCCGAATCCGCGAGTCGGGCGGCGCTACTCTATTAACATTACTTTGCCGGAGTTTACTTGCAAGTGTCCGTTTTCTGGCTATCCAGATTTTGCGACAATTCACGTTACTTATGTGCCCGACGAGCGGGTGGTAGAGTTAAAGGCGCTGAAACTGTACGTTAACAGTTATCGCGATCGCTACATTTCTCACGAAGAATCGATCAATCAAATTTTAGACGATTTTGTGGCGGCTTGCGCGCCGCTGGAAGCGACGATTAAGGGAGATTTTTCGCCGCGGGGGAACGTGCACACTGTGATTGAGGTGTCGCACCAGAAGTAGGGTAGGTATTGAGCTGTTGTGGCATTGAGATTTAATTGTGGGGCGGCGTCGAAGCGCACCCCACAAGGGTTTTAAGCAATAAAATTGTTAAAATTAGTAAGTAATTGTAGAGTGCGTCAGGGCAGCCCTCTTAATGTAGTCAAAAATTCCTTCAAACGCTTAAACTCTCGTAGTTGGTAGGGTGTGTACTGCGCGTAGGTTGAGTTTGTTCCCCATCGGAGAGTACCGAGAAACAGGCGTTTCAGCATTTGGATTTTGTAAACCAAAGCTCAGTATAGAAATTTTCATTACTTGAAATTTGAAAACTCGGAAAGTGAAATAGCGGTTTTCTGCTTTTTCTCCGGTTCACATTGACCACCTCAACAAATCTGGCAAGGCGCACCCTACAAACTCAACTAATCTTTTTGATATTTATCGTTGGTGTAAGGTGCGCCTAGCGCACCCTACGGTTAGCTTTGACTTGCAACAGAAGCCGGGGCGATCGTACTTTTTTCCTCTGCTGTTTTCGATTCTGCCAACTTGTCCAAAATCTCCACAACTTCTCTTTCAAAACTTACCTGGGCACGATTCGTGCGCCCGCCGACGTAGAGTTTGCCGTTTTTTTCCAAAGCCCAAATTTGCGAGTGAGACAGATAGCTCATCAGCACGCTGAGCATTAGCAACCCGAAGCCAGTATAAACTATTGGAATTCCTGGATCGGCTTTAATTTGCAATCCCGTACTGCCTACAACTTCGTCAATTGTCAGCATCACTCCGTTAACTTCTACCGCCGTCCCCGCGCGAACTGTAGTTAACAATTTGCCATCCGTACCGTACACTAACATCGTTCCTTGCAAGTCTTTTGCTAGCAGAGAAACTCCCGCACTCAAATCTGGTTTTGTGGGAATCCAAGCACCCCAAATTCGACCTTTACCTTGAGTGTCTAACTGAGCCATTGGCAATTGTAAAACCGGGCTTTTGTTGAGGCGAACTCGCAGGGCGGATATTGCCCAATCTGCTTGATAAAAAGTGACTCCCCGGTATCTGAGGGGCTGGTTAACATGAATGGTTTTGCGATCGACCTCTTGGCCTGTTTTGTCCAAAACTGACAGGTCAGAGTAAAATTGGTCGATGCCACCCTCGGGAGTGTAATCAATCCAAAACCGATTAACTCGCATCGACCAATCCTTCGGTATTTGCGGCCCCGCCCAAGGCCCCGCATCCAGGATATTCTGCACCTGAAATGTTTCACCGCTGGGAACCATTTCTTGACCGAGAAATCCCGTCATCGCGCCCCACATCGACCCAGCTAAAATAATTAGCATACTGGCGTGAACAATAATCGGACCGATTTTACCAATTATTCCCTTGCGAGCATAAACTTTTTCGCCTTCTCGAAATATGCGGTAGTTTTTTTGCTGCAAAAGTTGTTCTAACGAAGTTAAAGAAACTGTTTCTAATTCAGCACTGAGAGCTAATTTTTCAAACTGCTTTGGTTCTTCATAAAATTTCCAGCGGCGGGCGGCTTTTAATGCGGGAAATTGTCGGGTAAATGTACAAGCTGTTAAGCTGCTGCCGAACAAAATTAGGATTGACAAAAACCACCAAGTCCGGTATACGTGGTCTAGTCCTGCAATTAGCACAACTTTCCAAGTTAGAAAGCCGAACAAAGCGGGGTGTTCTGGATAGTTAGATTGGTAAAATGGTACTGATTGACCTTGTTCGATGACAGTGCCAGAAATGCTGAAAAATGCGATCGCCAGCAGCAAGATAATTGCCAGCCGCAAATCTGCTAGCACCGGCAAGATTTCTCGCTTGAAAAACTTTTGAGGGGCTGTCGCCCAGTTTGATTCTGATGTCATCGGTTATTGGTTATTTGTTATTGGTTACTGGTTATTAGTTATTGGTTACTGGTTATTTGTGAGTAACACATAATATCAGATTCCGCTTGAATCTCCCCATTCTTTCTTAGTCCGCGGAGGCGGACTGTGTTTGTGTAGTAGCGGTTTCAACCGCCGCTTCAAGCCGAATAATGTCGATTTTAATTAAGCCGGAAGTATCCGGGAAAGCAGAGAGAAAACGCCAAATCCTACTAGCAAAACGCCGCTAACAGGAGTAATCCAACTCGACCACCGACGTAATTCTAACAACTTTTTAATGCTAGCAGTGAAAGTCCCTGCTATAATCAGCGGAGCGACGTAGCCAGCAGCATAAAACAGCAGCAGCACACCGCCTAAAACTGTATCTCCCGTTTTGGAAACCCAAGCTAAGAGTGTAGCTAAAACAGGCGTGCTGCAGGGAGACGCTACCAAACCAAAAGTTAAGCCCAATAAGTACGATCGCACGCCTGCGGGCAAATCTTTCGGCACCCACCCCACAGCGTCAAAAGACGGCATTTGCAAGGGTAAAGCTTCGAGTAAATTCAGCCCCATTAGAATAGCAATAATGCTGACAAGAATCGGCAAACCCAGGCCAATTTTGCCGTAAACTTGTCCGGCAAAGGATGCTACAATACCTAAACCCGCAAGGGTGGTGGCTAATCCCAGGGAAAACCACGCAGACTGGGCTGCAGCTTGCAGGCGACTTTTTGCTTCGTATCCACCGATGTAGCCGATCGTGATCGGCAACATGGAAAGCATACAGGGCGTTAAGCTCGTTAGCAACCCTGCCAAAAAGATGACTCCGACGCTGACTAAACTGAGGTTTGTCAGTTGAGTGTTTACTAAATTATTAGCAAATTGTGCTAGTTCGTAAAGTTGAGTTTGCAGGGTTTCCATCAGTCGATTTTAGATTTTAGATTTTAGATTTTAGATTTTAGATTTTAGATTGACTCTACAGCAGAGCGATTTTAGACCTTAGATTTTAGATTTTAGATTGACTCCACAGTCGATTTTATATTTTAGAGAGCCTCTACAAATGAATCTGGGAGCTTAAACTAAATATCTAATATTTTTGCTGTTGACGACTCCTGGCGGGGGCTTGTATCCCTAGGCAGGTGCCTTCAGCTTAGGGGCTGTTCGGGCTTTGTTGAAAATTGTAACAGATGCGCGCAGGTTCGGTTTGAGATTTAAGATTTTATTTACTGGTTCGGAGTTAAAAGGTCGATCGCACCCTGGTTTGAATTGATATCTTGACAGCATCCTCAACAAGCTATGGGCAACGGGCGCAGCTTGGGAGTTAAAAGGTCGATCGCACCCTGATTTAAATTGATATCTTGACAGCATCTTCAACAAGCTGTTGGCAACGGGCGCAGCCTATTGCACCAGATAATTCATTGACTGCGAAATCAGCCCTAAAGCCTGTTGTTGAAATTATTCAAGCAGACTTTAATTTTACTCTACTGTAAATTAAAGCCACTTTCTTCATTAATAGACCCGTCCGGCATTATTGCCCCTGCTAGCACCGCACCTCTGAGATTTGCGCCCGTTAAAATAGCGCCTTCTAAATTAGCATTGCTCAAATTTGTGATTTGTTTGGAACCTCGGAAAAAGAAGCTGTGCAAGTCAGCACCTGTTAAATTAGTGTCGGCCAAATTAGCATATTGCAAGTCAGCACCGTGCAGCGTCGCATCCATTAAATTAGCTTGGGTAAGATTGCTTCCCCAAAGCCGAGAATCTAAGACATTAGCATCTTGTAAATTGGCGCGGCTCAGATTTGCCAAAGTCAGATTAGCATCCCACAACTTCGTGCCGTTGAAATTAGCTTCGGTCAAATTGGCTCGACTGAGATCCGTGCCTAAAATATCAGCATTTGCTAAATTAGCGCCGGTGAGGTCTGCGTCAGAAAGATCCGCATTCTTTAAGTTAGCACCGGACAAATTAGCGCCGGACAAATTAGCGCCGGACAAATTGGCTTCTTGGAGATTAGCGCCCCGCAAATCTACAGTGCTCAAATCGCATTGCTTCCACAGAAAGCTGACGCACCAATTATCTTTTAATAGGTGACTCAAATCCTCCGAATTGGCGGCCATCACAGGAGGAGTTAAGTAGAGAGTGAACAGGAAGATCGCCAACAATGCAGCGAAGAAAGTTTTCAACCTCATAACTTTTTTCATTGGCACTAATTTGCGTCATAAATTATTGATGTCTAATCAAAGCATAGCAAATAATCTGCAACTTCCCTCAGCAAGATTACTCAAAAATATTAGTGTAGTGAAAGGTTAATCAGGGTTGGCGCAGGCACAAACTTAACTTAGCTACTCTTAGACGCGCTTTGAGCTAGAAACCCGGTTGATTCACAGATACCTCGCTGCCAAACTAATATTTTTCCTAAAAACCTGGTATAAAATGACCGCAAGTTTGACCGGGATTTGCCAGTGGAATATCGCTACAAAGTAATACTTGCCGCAGGCAGTTGCGATCGCTCCCCCAGGGGCATATCTGCAAACAATCCTGGTATAAACTCCTCAATATGGGAATAAAGAAACCGCTCCTCTAGCCTACAAGCCTTATATTTAAAGGATTCTAGACGGCATTTTTGTTAATTGCGATCGGCATCACTAACTAAGCCCAACTTTCATCACACAACTCAAGCCCCAGCATCACGCACTCTCATCAAACTTATCACGTACCTGAGACTGCGGATATCACTGTTAATAGCTCAGCTATGGAGGAAAATAAGAGCATACAGTTGAACAGCACTTCTCCCATGCCTACTATCCCCCTTTTCCCAACCCAATTAGTTGTCACAACTATTTTCAATTCGATCGAATCTTTGGGATTCACTAATATTGCTGGCGTATTTTCGGGGGAGCAAGCTGAATCCCGACAACAGGCAAATTTAAAAATTAGTACCAAAAAGTTTTACACTCAAGGTTTAAAAAATCTAGAACAACAAGACTTGCACGGCGCTATTAAAAATTTTACTGCCACAATTAACATTAATCCGCAATTCGCGTCAGCTTACCACGATCGCGGTGTGGCACGCTACAAATTAGGCTACAAGCAATCGGCGATCGAAGATTTAACTACAGCCATCGAACTCAATCCTTACCAAGCCAAGTATTACAGCAATCGCGGGTTTATGCTGACTCGTTTAAAAGATTATACTGCGGCGATCGCAGATTACACCTCAGCACTACTGCTCAACCCTAATGTAGCTCAATCTTATTTTAACCGAGGTGCTATCCACCTGCAAATGGAGAATTCCCTGGCAGCACTAGCTGATTTTGAATCAGCAATTCGCCTCGATAGCGATTTTGCTAAAGCTTACTTCAACCGAGGAGTAACTAGATATAAACTGAGAGAGGTTCAGGGAGCATTTGAGGATTTCCAAAAGGCGGCTGAGCTTTTTAAGCAGCAGGGGAGAATGGATTCTTATCAAGAGGCAGTTTCTCAAATTACAAAGCTATGGTGTTAGTTTAATTTCGTAATTATCAATTGGCAATTGCCAATTGATAATCAGGTAATGTGTACCGAAAAGCACCCTACACCTATAATTATTGCCTCAGTCTTGTTAGAGTTAGCCAATACTCAAGGCGGCGTCTCTGGAAGGCAAGCTATCGGCAACGACAGCAGTAGAAAAGTTAATTGTAAAAGCAGCATTTTGAACTGCTGCGGGGGTGGCATTTTGAACGACAGCCAAAGTAGCTCCTCCAAATTGAATGAGTGTGTTGCTGCCTGATTGGGTGAAGGAGGTGTTGGATAAACCGCTGGTTAAGCCAATACGATCGCCATCTCCCGGCCTAAAATCAAGAATTATATCGCTCGACCCATCCAACTCCAGATTTTCACCCGTAACCAGAACAAACGTATCAGTACCGCCACCGCCGGTCAGAGTATCACTGCCAACATCGCCAAGTAAAATATCGTTACCATCGCCCCCGATTAAAACATCGTTTCCTCTGCCGCCTCGCAAAAAGTCATTACCAGCATCGCCATTGAGATTATCGTCGCCGAGATTTCCGTTGATAATATCGTTGCCAACACCGCCGCTAATCGAGTCGTTACCTTTGCCGCCTCGCAAAAAGTCGTCGCCTGCTTCGCCCGTGAGGGTATCGTTGCCTTGGCTGCCATTAATTGCATCATCAGTGGGTGAACCGAGGATGCGATCGTTTGCGCTACCTCCCACTACACCGTTAGGATTTTGCTGAGAGTCTTGGGAAGTGACTTGATAGTTGTTTGGGGTGTTGGCCAATCTGAGGGCCCCCAAAGGCAGATTTACAAAATTGGTACTATTAATTAAATCGTTGAGCACATTAACATCGCTAATGATGCTAGAAACCCGACTGGGGACGATTCCTCCAACGACTTTTGCTGTCGAAATGCGATCGCCCTGCTGCACCGCATTCACCGTTTCAAAACCTTGAATAACGTTGCCAAAAACAGCATAATTACCATCCAAAAATGGCAAATCATCCAAAGCAAAATAAAACTGCGAAGAAGCCGAATCCAAAGCATTAGAACGAGCCATTGCCACGGCCCCGCGATTGTGCCGCAACTGCGGCGTCTGGGTTACAACTTGGTTGTAAACAGGTTGCGCGGCCCCTTGCGGCTTAATTTCCAAAGGAATAAAACGCGCCTGATTGGTATCCGGGTCAATAAAACTACCCGTTCCCAATTGACTTGCTGGAATTGTCGTATCTCTGCTGCGCGGGTCGCCTCCTTGCACCACAAAAGGATCTGGCTGACGCACAACTCGGTGAAACATCACCCCGTCGTAAATGCCGCGTTCAACTAAGTCAACAAAATTTCCTCCAGTAATCGGGGCATTAGTGCCGTCTACTTCGATCGCAACGGGTTGACCGTTAATTACCTGGACTACTATAGCTTTGCCTGTTAACGGGAGTGCAGCGCTCATGGGTAAATTGCTATTTGAGTAAGTGATATTGGGGTTTTAGAAGCAATCCACGAATTGCCCCTACCCATTTAATCAGAAAACTGTAAACTTGTCTTAAGTACAGTTCTACTTCTAAATTTATGATGTCTCGCCGCAAGTTTTTTACCACTTTATTGGCAATTTGTCTAGTTTTTCTAAGTTTCAATTTTGCCACACCTGCATTTGCCCTCGGCGGCAAGCTTCCGACGGTAAATCAACCAGCGCCGGAGTTTTCTTTGCCAACAAACAGCGGCGACGGACAAGTCTCCCTCTCTGATTATCGCGGTAAGTGGCTGGTAGTCTATTTCTATCCGAAAGACTTTACATCGGGTTGTACGATCGAAGCACGTCGATTTCAGCAAGACTTGCCGAAATACTTGGCAAAGAATACTCAAATTATCGGCATTAGCGCGGATGATGTCGATTCTCATGCGGAATTTTGCGATTCCGAAGGTTTGAAATTTCCGCTGTTAGCTGATACCGACGGTAAAGTGAGTAAAGCTTACGGTTCTTGGATGAGTTTTATCTCGGCGCGCCACAGTTTTATTATTGACCCTGAAGGCATTTTGCGGGAAACTTTTGTGAAGATTAATCCGGCGATTCACTCAAAAGAAGTGTTGGCTCGTTTGGGAGAATTGCAGGCTAATGGGTAATACAATTTTAGATTTTAGATTTTAGATTTTAGATTTTAATAATTGGGCATTGTTGATGAAGCTTGTATTTGTACTGAAGACTAAAGTCCTCTGTATTTTCAGAGGACTTTAGTCTTCAGTACAAACGTTATCCCGTTGATTTTACTGGAAATGATGGCTGGTAACGTGACAAGCAATATCAGAGTAAATCTAAAATCTAAAATCGCTTGTGCCGCCATACTCAGTGAGAATTAAACTTGCTATTGACTGCAACAGGCTCGGCAGAAGATTCAGGCTCGTAAAGTTTTCTATTTCTGCTAGCAAGGCGGCGTTCTGGGTCAATTCCCTCGAAGGTTGGCGGCAACCAAACTCGGACTACCAACAACACTCCCAAAACCAGCAAAAATGCACCTGTTGATAATATTTGAACCCAGGGAGTTTCCAGCACTCCCCGCACGATGACTTCTCGCAAAACAGATACTATACACACTTCCACAGCCACCCCTATCGAAACGCGCTGCTCTTGCAAGTAAATAATTAGCAGCCGAAATAATTCCACCAAAACCAATAAAAATAGAATGTCTGCCGTCACTTGCTGAAAATTCAAAGGAGGCAGCAGCGAGAAAAACATTTCTCGCAGCTCGATTACCATGAAACAGAACAAACCAATACACAAAGAAATTACAATTAAATCTTGAACAGTTTCCAGAGCGGTGACTATTAGTTTTAGATTCAACCATTCCGGGGGGTGATTAATCGGGTTATTTGAACGGTTTTGCATAGACTACTCCTGCAATCTGTTTGACTTAGTTACAGCTTAAGTTAATCTGAACTTATCTTTGACAAAAAATAGGTTTAATTTATTTATCACCCTTATAAAAATTCCCTCTGTTGACAATTTCCCACAAACTTTTATTTACTGCGCTGGCGGGTTGACATTTTGCCAAACTTTGTGCTATTTAAAACCTGCTATTAGTAGATTTGACTGGTGAAAAGCAGAACTCAAAATCCTAAACTGCTGCAACTGCTATAAAATAGGAAAATTGTAAAGAATTATTTACCACAGCTTGATAAACTCAAGCTAGTGACTCTCGGCTTTAGTCATACAAAAGCCACCAAGTCAACCGAAAAACCAAAAGTAATCCAGAGAGGATTGAACACCATGGCATTTGAACTCGCACCATTACCCTTCGCCGCTGACGCCCTAGAACCAGCTCATATGTCGGCTGAGACGTTTTCGTTCCACCACGACAAGCACCACGCTGCTTACGTCACCAATCTGAATAAACTGATTGAAGGAACTGAAATGGCGAGCAAATCCCTTGAAGAAATTGTCAAGGAATCTGCTAAAGACCCATCCAAAGCAGGCATTTTTAACAATGCAGGTCAAGTTTGGAACCACAATTTCTTTTGGAATTCCCTCAAACCGGGCGGCGGCGGCACTCCGACAGGAGCTTTAGCTGACAAAATTAACGCTGACTTCGGCAGTTTCGACAAATTCAAAGAAGAATTCAAGACTGCTGCGACAACTCAGTTCGGTAGCGGCTGGGCTTGGCTGGTTTTGGACAACGGCACTTTGAAAGTCACCAAAACTGCTAACGCCGACACCCCGGTTGCACACGGCCAAACTCCGTTGCTGACTTTGGATGTGTGGGAACACGCTTATTATTTGGATTTCCAAAACCGCCGTCCTGACTACATTACTAATTTCTTGGATAATTTGGCTAACTGGGATTTCGCAGCAGCAAATTTGGCTGCGGCTTAGTAGCATCTGAGTTTGAGGACTTTAGTCCTCACTACCAACCGATAAAGTTTGTAGTGAGGACTAAAGTTGTGATGAATGAGAATTATTTAACTCAACTTGCGATTAGCACACAAAAACAGCTTTCAACATTCCTTCGCTTCGGTCTGGTTGAAGTTCAAATCCTAGTTTTTTACAGAGGCTCTGCATCTTGTAGTTGCTATTGAGAATGTAGCCAACGATCGCCTCTAATTTCTCTTCCTGACCAATTTGGAGCAGTCGCCTCAATAATTCTGTTCCCAAACCGCGCTGCTGATAGCTATCGCTAACGATCAGGGCAAATTCGGCTTCGTTTGTGCCGTGGAGTTTGCTCAGGCGCGCTACTGCCAAAATCCGGTGTTCTGAGGTTTCCGGGTCTTGACGATCGGCTACTAACAGCATTTCGCGATCGTAATCGATAAAACAAATCCGGGTCAAACGTTCGTGAGCGATGCGGTGCTTTAACTTTACCATGTGAGCGTAGCGCAAATACACGCTCTCTTCCGAAAGTTCTTCGTGGAACAGCACCATCAGCGGCTCATCTTCTGGGCGAATCGGACGGATGGTGATGGGACGATCGCCATTAGTTGACCATGTTTGAACGTATTGCGTAGGATAGGGGCGAATCGCGGGTGAAATGGTGTTTTCTGTTGTTTGGAGAACAACGCGGGCATCAAGAGCGATCGCACCTTCAGGAGAAACCAGCAGCGGGTTAATATCGATCTCGGAAATTTGAGGTTGCTCGACAATCAGTTGACTGAAACGAACTAATAACTGTTCGAGTTGTACCAAGTCAATTGCCGAGCGACCGCGCACTCCTTGCAAAGCTTTATAGATGCGCGTTTGCTCCATCATCCGCCGCGCTAGGGTGGTATTTAAAGGCGGAAGTGCTAACGATCGATCCTGAAAGACTTCCACTAATTGTCCGCCGGAACCAAACAGCATCACCGGCCCAAATTGTGGGTCGATACTGCTACCCAAAATTAGTTCATAGCCTTCCAAGTGCACCATCGGCTGCACGGTTACGCCGAGAAACGCTGCAGGATCGATCGCCCGTACCCGCTGGGCGATCGCGTCAAAGGCACTAATTACAGCCTTAGCATCGCCTAAATTTAGTTTTACGCCCCCCACATCGGTTTTGTGAGTAATCGTCTCAGAATGGAGTTTTAGCACCGCTGGATAACCGAGACGATCTGCAATTGCCACAGCTTCGGCCGCACTCGCTGCAATTTCTGTCGCTACGGTGGGAATGCCGTAAGCTGCCAGCAACTGTTTTGATTCGTACTCGGTTAATAAAGTGCGATTGTTTTGGCGGGCTGCAGTCAAAATCTTCGCAGCAGTCGCACACCCGGAAGTCTCGATTTCGCAATCAGCCGGGAGAGATGGCGTTTCGTAGATAGCGCGCAGGTTGTACGTGTACCGCCACATATAGTTGAATAACCTGACGGCGGTATCGGGATAAGGGAAAGTCGGAATATTTGCCTGATTGAGAATTTGCGTTCCCGCTGACACTTCCACGCCACCCATCCAGCTTGCTAATAAGGGCTTTCCGAGTTGGCTGTAAGACTTGAGTTTTTCTGCGGTTTGCGTCGGATTTGTCATCGCTTGTGGCGTCAGGATGACCAGCAATCCGTCACTATTGGGATCGGGAGCGACCACTTCTAGAGTTTTGGCGTAACGATCGCTACTAGCATCGCCCAAAATATCGATCGGGTTGTGATGACTCCACTGAGGTGGCAAAAACTCATCAAGCTGCTGCAGCGTCTCCGGTGCCAAATCTGCCAGGGCACCGCCGTCGCTAATTAAGGCATCAGTGGCGATCGCCCCCGGGCCTCCCGCATTAGTGACGATCGACAGTCGGTTGCCCTGCGGTCGCGGTTGCTTGGCCAGAATTTCTGCCATGTCGAACAAATCGGAAATCGTATGTACCCGCAGCGCGCCACAGCGGCGGAAAGCAGCGTTAAGCACGTCATCGCTGCCGGTCAAAGCTCCCGTATGGGAAGCGGCGGCGGCTGCTGCTGCTGCGGTACGTCCTACCTTGAGAATGATGATCGGTTTGTCGATCGCCACTGGGCGGGCGGCGGACAGGAAGGAACGAGCATCACCCATAGATTCCATGTACAAAACGATACTGTGAGTGTGGGGATCGTCCCCGAAATACTCGATCAGATCGCCCCAACCGACATCGAGCATAGAGCCGATCGACACAAAAGCGCTAAAACCGACATTTTCCCCCAAACTCCAGTCGAGAATCGAAGTACAGAGGGCGCCGCTTTGACTGATGAAGGCGACATTACCCGGACGGGCGATCGTACCTGCAAAAGTAGCATTCAGCCCGAGCACAGGATTCATCACGCCGAGGCAATTTGGGCCGATAATCCGCATTCCGCCCAGACGCGCTTGGGCGAGAACTTGCTGTTCTAAAGCCTCCCCAGCCGGACCAATCTCTTTAAAACCAGCAGAAACAATAATTGCCCCTTTCACCCCAGCAGCGATACATTCGCGGATCACTTGCGGCACCCCAGCAGCAGGCGTAGCAATCACCGCCAGATCCACTACTTCCGGGACGCTAGCAATGTCAGGATAAGACTTGAGCCCCAAGACGCTGCGGCGCTGCGGATTCACTGGAAAAACTGTTCCGCCAAACGGATTCCGAATCAAGTTCCACAGGAGAGTACGTCCGACGCTTCCTTCTCTCTCTGTTGCGCCGATTACAGCCACGGAGCGAGGTTTAAAAATCCCATCAAGCGGATGACGCTGTTCTTTCCAAATATCGTGAGCCGGATCGCTCGCAGTGCTTTGATTTTTTGAATTTATCTGCATAATACCCTATTTCAATTCAGCAATTAATATTGCTCTGCTTTCGATAACAATTCTCTAATCCAATCTGAACTATTTTTCTGCTATTTTTCTGCTTTTTATTCATCTTCTTCTGGTGTTCGCGGTTCGCGACCCAAAATCTCATTGCGCGTTTGGAACCGACCCGCCCTTAAACAACATTTCCGTTGTCAAAGTGTTAGTTCGGAATCCCATTTTGTCAGAGCTTGCTCACAAATCCTAGAGGTTGTTCTGCCTACTATCTATCTTAATTCTTCCCACAGAATTAGCAAGTAAAGTTTTGTAACAAAGAGCGAACAGGCTGTTTAAAATATTGAGATTAAATATATAGTAGATATAGCGGTCCCAGAAGAAAAAATCGATCGCTAACAAAAAATAGAGGTGAAAGCAAGCTATGTTAGTAGAATGGCACGGCTTTACAGAAGGCAACTGGACAAAGGAAGTCAACGTTAGAGACTTCATCCAAAAGAATTACACCCCCTACGAAGGGAATGCAGAATTTCTCACAGCACCAACAGAAAAAACCCAGCAGCTTTGGAAAAAAGTTCTGGAATTAATGAAGCAAGAGCGCGAAAAAGGTGTATTGGATGTTGATACAAAAGTTCCCACATCCATCACGGCTCATGCAGCAGGATACATCGATCGCGACTTAGAACAAATAGTAGGTTTGCAAACCGATCGACCTTTGAAACGCGCGATTATGCCCTTTGGCGGAATTCGCGTTGTCAAGGCAGGTTTAGAAGCTTACGGCTATCAGCTCGATCGGCAAACAGAAGAAATATTTACGAAATATCGCAAAACTCATAACGATGGTGTATTCGATGCTTACACGCGCTCGATGCGTCTGGCGAGACGTTCTGGTATCATCACAGGTTTGCCAGATGCCTACGGACGCGGGCGCATTATCGGTGACTACCGGCGCGTGGCTTTGTACGGTGTCGATCGCCTGATTGATGATAAAAAAACACAGCAAGAATCACTCGAACTAGAGGCGATGGACGAGGCAACAATTCGTTTGCGCGAAGAGTTGTCCGAGCAAATTCGGGCATTGTTTGAGTTAAAAGAAATGGCTGCTAGCTACGGCTTTGATATTGGCCGTCCGGCGGCAAATGCACGAGAAGCTGTCCAGTGGGTGTATTTTGGCTACTTGGGAGCAGTGAAAGAACAAAACGGGGCAGCGATGTCTCTGGGGCGCGTATCGACGTTTTTAGACATTTATTTCGATCGCGATTTGCAAAGCGGCGCGAGTTCAGAACAAGAATTGCAAGAACTGATCGACCATTTTGTGATGAAACTCCGCATGGTGCGGTTTTTGCGAACTCCCGACTATAACGCTCTGTTTTCTGGCGATCCAACTTGGGTAACAGAGGCGATCGGCGGTACCAGCAGTGACGGTAGAACATTGGTAACTCGTAACAGTTTCCGATTCTTGCACACCCTCTCAAACCTCGGTACTGCACCCGAACCAAATCTCACCGTGTTGTGGTCGGAAAACTTGCCCGAAAACTTTAAAGAATTCTGTGCGAAGGTCTCCAGCGACACGAGTTCAATTCAGTACGAAAACGACGACTTGATGCGTCCTCAATACGGCGATGATTACGCGATCGCCTGTTGTGTCTCCGCGATGCGAATTGGCAAGCAAATGCAGTTTTTCGGCGCGCGAGTTAACTTGGCCAAGACTTTGCTATATGCGATTAACGGCGGTAAAGATGAGAAGTCCGGCGACCAAATCGCGCCGCAGTTCCCAGCAATTACTACCGAATATCTCGATTATGACGAGGTAAGAGCCCGGTTCCAAGAAATGATGGCGTGGTTGGCAAAAACGTATATCAATACGTTGAATGTCATTCACTATATGCACGACAAATACTGCTACGAACGGCTGGAAATGGCACTGCACGATCGCGATGTTTACCGGACAATGGCCTGCGGAATTGCCGGACTGTCGGTGGTGGCGGACTCGCTCTCGGCGATTAAACACGCGAAAGTTAAGGTGATTCGCAACGAGGAAGGTTTGGCCGTAGATTACTCGATCGAAGGAGAATATCCACAATACGGCAATAATGACGATCGCGCAGACAGTATAGCCATCGAACTTGTGCAAAGCTTCATGAACGAAATTCGCCAGCACAAAACCTACCGCGGCGCTGTAGCGACTCAATCGGTACTCACAATTACCTCTAACGTAGTTTACGGCAAAAAAACTGGTAGCACTCCCGACGGACGTAAAGCCGGCGAACCCTTTGCTCCCGGTGCTAACCCGATGCACGGCCGAGATTCCTGTGGGGCGATCGCATCCTTATCTTCTGTAGCAAAACTGCCTTACAGTGATTGTCAAGATGGCATATCGAATACTTTTTCGATTCTACCGCAGGCTTTGGGCAGAATGGAGAGCGATCGGACTAACAACCTAGTTGGTCTCCTAGACGGTTACTTCCACGATGGCGGCCATCACATCAATGTTAACGCGCTCGATCGGCAAACATTACTAGATGCGATGGAACATCCAGAAAACTATCCCCAACTAACAATTCGCGTCTCCGGTTATGCGGTTAATTTCATCAAACTTACCCGCGAACAGCAATTAGATGTGATTAAACGCACATTCCACGAACGTGTCTAAATCCCAGCAGAAAAAACTCGGCAGTTGAAACCGCTCAAGAGTCAAACTTTCATCCGAACAGAGGGGGAGCGATATCAAATCTGTTAGCATCAGAATTATTCCTATCTCTCTTCTCTTAATCTGCGTGAATCTGCGTGAATCCATTGTTATCTGCGGTTAACAAATTATCTCTTTTTAGCGCAGATACAGGCAGATAAACACAGATTAACGCAGATGAATTAGATCGAGTCCGGTTGCACTCTCCATCCGCGATCTGAAAGTTTTCAGGCTATTGTTAACCCCGCCCTCCCGCTCATCCCTACTCTCAAAATCCCCACCAACAAACAGCAAATTAAATGTCTGGAATTGGTCGCATTCATTCAATCGAAACCTTTGGCACCGTAGACGGCCCCGGAATCCGGTTTATCGTCTTCACCCAAGGCTGTCCGTTGCGCTGTCTTTACTGTCACAATCCCGACTGCCGCAATTCCCACGAGGGAAAAGAAGTAACCGTCGATTATTTAATCGAGCAAATTACAAAATGTAAATCCTACCTGCGGAAAGGAGGCGTTACAGTCAGCGGCGGCGAACCCTTGATGCAGCCGGATTTTGTCAGAGAAATCTTTACCCGCTGTCATCAAATAGGTTTGCATACAGCTCTAGACACATCAGGGTTCTGTGTTTTAGAAGCTGCTAAACCGGTTCTGGAAATGACCGATCTCGTTTTATTGGACATCAAATCCTACATTCCCGAACTGTATTACAAAGTCACCAACGTTTCCATCGAGCCTACTTTAGCAATGGCCAAATATCTCAGCGAAATTGGCAAACCGACGTGGATTCGCTTCGTTCTAGTTCCTCACCTCACAGATGACATCGAAAACATAGAAAAACTAGCGGATTTTATTGCCACTCTAACCAATGTCGAAAAAGTAGAAGTCTTACCATTTCATAAAATGGGAGAATACAAATGGGAACAATTAAAACTGGATTACGAACTCAAAGATACACCTCCAGCTTCACCGGAACTCGTGCAACAAACTGTTGATATTTTTCGCAGTCGCGGCGTCAATGCGATCGGAGCTAGCGGTATATAATAATTAAAAGACCGCGTTCACAATTCACCAAAAATCTTGAAATTATCTGCGTCGATCTGCGGGTTCCTACCAATCAAAGATTGAGGCAATAATCTTCCCGAAATAAACATCAGGAAAACAACATGAAAGTTACCAATTTAGAAGAATTAGAAGTCCTAATTCAAAAAGTGAAAGCAGCCCAAGCTGAATTTGCAACCTACACTCAAGAACAGGTCGATCGCATATTCAAGCAAGCAGCTTTAGCCGCCAATGCCGCCCGCATACCCTTAGCCAAAGCAGCAGTCAAAGAATCGGGAATGGGAGTCATCGAAGATAAAGCAATCAAAAATCATTTTGCCTCAGAAATGATTTACAACAAATACAAAAACGACAAGACTTGCGGTATCATCGAGTCCGATCGGCATTTTGGCTACGAACGCATTGCCGAACCCGTAGGAGTGCTGGCGGGAATCGTTCCTGTAACTAACCCGACTTCCACCACCATCTTTAAATCTTTAATCGTACTCAAGACGAGAAATGGCATTATATTTTCGCCCCATCCTCGCGCCAAATCCTGCACGGCTGCGGCGGCAAAAATCATCCTCGATGCTGCTGTAGCAGCAGGAGCACCACCGGATATTATTGGGTGGATTGACGAGCCAACTGTGCCACTTTCCCAAGCTTTGATGCAGCACCCCGATATCAAACTAATTTTGGCAACTGGCGGGCCGGGAATGGTAAAAGCTGCCTACTCTTCAGGACATCCCTCCCTCGGTGTCGGCGCCGGAAATACTCCCGCCATCATCGATGAAACCGCCCACATCCAAATGGCTGTCAGCTCAATTTTGCTCAGCAAAACTTTCGACAACGGCACGATTTGTGCTTCGGAACAATCGGTGGTTGTTGTGGATGAGGTGTACGATGCAGTGCAACTGGAATTTATCAAGCGCGGTGCTTATTTCCTGAATGCTGAAGAACGGGAAAAAGTGCGGCAGGTAATCTTAATTGATGGTCGATTGAATGCCGAAATAGTCGGACAATCGGTGCAAAAAGTGGCGCAGATTGCGGGTTTTGTAGTGCCGTCAAACATCAGGGTTTTGATTGGAGAAGTGGATGCGGTTGGTAAAGAAGAACCCTTTGCTTGTGAAAAACTTTCGCCGATTCTCGCCATGTACCGCGCCAAGGACTTTACTGAAGCAGTAGACAAAGCTGAAGCGCTGATAATTTTTGGCGGACACGGACATACTTCTGTACTCTACACCGCCCCCCACAATCAGAAGCACATTCGTTATTTTGAAAGCAAACTAGAGACTTCGCGGGTGCTGATTAATACGCCTTCTTCTCAAGGTGCGATCGGCGATTTGTACAATTTCCGCCTCGATCCCTCCCTTACCCTCGGTTGCGGTAGCTGGGGTGATAATTCCATTTCTGTCAACGTGACACCCCATCACTTGCTCAATATCAAAACCGTAGCAGAAAGGCGCGAGAATATGCTCTGGTTCCGCATTCCTCCCAAGATTTATTTTAAGTCGGGTTGTCTTCCTGTAGCTTTGAGGGATCTTGCAGGTAAGAAACGTGCTTTGATCGTGACGGATAAACCTTTGTTTGAATTGGGATTGACTAAGGAAGTCACAGATAGTTTGGAAGAAATCGGCATCGATCACTACACATTTTACGATGTGGAACCCGATCCTTCGCTGGCTACTGTTCGCAAAGGTTTAGAAATTTGCAATAGTTTCCATCCAGATGCGATTATTGCTTTTGGTGGTGGCTCGCCGATGGATGCTGCTAAAGTAATGTGGCTGATGTACGAGCATCCAGAAATTGAGTTTGAAGGATTGGCGATGCGGTTTATGGATATTCGCAAGCGGGTATACGAACTGCCGCCTTTGGGTTCAAAAGCAATTATGGTGGCAATTCCAACTACTTCGGGAACGGGTTCGGAAGTCACGCCTTTTGCGGTTGTTACGGATGAACGATCGGGGATTAAGTATCCGCTTGCAGATTATGCTCTGACTCCGAGTATGGCGATCGTCGATCCAGAACTTACGCTGAATATGCCCCGGAAACTGACTGCTTACGGCGGCATTGATGCGCTAACCCACGCTTTAGAAGCTTATGTTTCTGTGTTGGCTTCTGAGTATACAAATGGTTTGGCTTTAGAAGCGATTCGTTTGCTGTTTAAATATCTGCCCAGCGCTTACAAAAATGGTGCTAACGATCCGAAAGCGCGGGAGAAAGTACATTATGCTGCTACGATCGCCGGCATGGCATTTGCTAACTCTTTTCTGGGGGTTTGTCACTCAATGGCTCACCAATTAGGTGCAACTTGCCATGTGCCTCACGGTTTAGCGAATGCGCTGATGATTTCCCACGTAATTCGCTACAATGCAACCGATGTTCCGTTCAAACAAGCGATTTTTTCTCAAAACAAGTATCCTAACAGCAAGTGGCGTTATGCTCGAATTGCAGACTATCTGAATTTGGGTGGCGATACCGAAGACGAGAAAGTGGAGAAGTTGATCGCAGCGGTGGAAGATCTGAAGCGTGAGGTAGATATTCCTAGCACGATTCAGGAGGCGATCGCCAGTCAGGGAATGAGTGATGATTTCTTTTTTGCTCGCGTTGAGGAAATGGCCGATCGAGCTTTTGACGATCAGTGTACCGGAGCGAACCCCCGCTATCCGCTGATTGAAGATTTAAAGCAACTTCTGCTGCAAGCGTATTCTGACGGTGACACTTCTGAGCTCAATCGAGTGTTAACTTTAGTTTAATCGGCGCGGTGCAATAGATTTCTCCAGAAAAGCCTGTCAATGGGGGGCAGGATGCCTAACCCCTAATCCCCACAGTTTCTGGAGAAGTCTAATGCAGGGTCCGGCAGTGAAAATAAACCCCGAAGCGGATCAAAATATCAAGTACGGGTTGAAAAATTGTGTTATGATATTAGAGGTAACTATTTTACGAATTTTGTAGTTTCAGTGGCTGTTCGCGCGATGACCTCTTCACCAACCATAGCACCCGTTCGATCGAGTCAAGTTACCCGCAAACCTTATCCCAACTATCGGGTAATAGTTCTTAACGACGACTTCAACACATTCCAGCACGTTGTGGAATGTTTGACGAAATACATTCCGGGGATGACGAGCGATCAAGCTTGGAAACTCGCCAACCAAATCCACCACGAAGGCCAGGCCACAGTCTGGGTTGGCCCGCAAGAGCAAGCAGAACTTTATCATATGCAATTGAGCCGTGCCGGACTGACAATGGCTCCGCTAGAGTCAGCTTAACATTTTTTAATTAACAGTTACAATACTTACTTTCAAATTTGCCAAAATGGCAACATCACTTCATCCTCTTGATTTAGATTATGGGTAAACAAGCTTAATCTTTTACTCAAGTAGGATACTTTTATGAATCATCCTTTTGATCTAGATATTGCTGATCTCGAAGCAATTGATTTGGATTTTGAAGAGACGCTAACTGATGAAGAGTCCACCCGCATCGGAGGTGGATTAAGGGCTACCACTCTAGCTCTAGGTGAAGAAGGTGGTGGTGGGATACAGTGTATCTCAGCTCCCTGTCCGGGAAGTGAAGGAGGAGGAGGATTTCCTCCCCCGCCTCCTATTTTCGACCCTCCGGTGACCACTCTGGCTATAGGTGAAGAGGGTGGAGGACCTTACACAAAAGCTTGGTTTGAAGGCGGTGGAGGTCATCTTGATTGGTAATCTCATTCGTGGCGACAATGGTAGAGATTCTGCCTAATTCCTGAACTATTCCGCTTGTTTCTGTAATAAGACTTTCAAAGATTCAGCGTCATTCGAGTGTTTTTTTTAAAGTTTTTTTCAATATATAAAAAGTTGCAACACTCTCAAAACAAGTGATGCGACTTTTCATATTTGTACTTGATTTTAGTACATTTTTAATTTTTAATTTTTCCATGAACATTTTAATTCTGGGTAATGATTCAGATGCTCATGCTGCTCATATAAAAGATGCTCTCACCCAAGCCGGTGCAGAAGTAGATTATTTAGATACCTATCTGTTTCCAAGACAATTACGTCTGTCTTGGCAACCTGATACCCTGGTAGGGTGCTTGACGCTACCCGGAGGTCGCCAGTTGAATTTTCAAGACATTCACAGTGTATTTTGGCGCAATTTTTCCGGTGTTGGCGTTCCAGCTTTAAAAGATGCAAATCAACAGCAAGTTGCATTGAACGATTCCATGAGTACAGTGCGATCGCTAATGCAAGCTTGTCCGGCTCGCTGGATTAATTCCTGGCAGGCATACCAATTTCATAAAGAAAAACCCCTACAACTAAGCCGGGCAAAGCAAATAGGAGTTACAATTCCTGCAACTTTAATCAGTAACAATCCAGAGCAAGTTAGGGAATTTTTCCAATCTCAGAAAAAAGTAATTTTTAAGCCAGTTTATGGTGGCGCTCATACCAAGTTGGTGACAGAGGCACATTTAGAACCTAATCGGCTGGACTTAGCTTTGAGTATTTCTCCAATCACAATACAAGAGTATATTCCTGGGACAAACATTCGCAGTTATGTGATTGGTGAATCAGTCTATTCTGCCGAAATTCGCAGTCAAGCTTTGGACTTTCGGGAAGATTTAGAGTCCGAGTTAATTCCGATAGATTTGCCAGACTCTGTTCACCAACAATGTTTAGCAATATTAAAAGCATTTATGCTCGATTGGACTGCTATTGATTGGCGTCTCAAGCCAACGGGTGAGTATGTATTTTTAGAGGCAAATCCTAGTCCGATGTTCAGACATTTTGAGCGTCAGACTGGTTTTCCGATTACACAAAAATTAGTCAATCTGTTAATGTATTAACGGGGATTTAAGAGGCGATCGTAATTTTGCCAATCATTCCCGCCTCTGTATGTCCGGCTACCGTACAGCGCAGGTTGTAGGTTCCCGATTTCATCGGTACAAACACCCATTCTGCCATAGCGCCCGGTTTAAGTTCCAATTCGTGAATCGCTCCTTTAATTTCCACCTTACCCGCTTCAACTTTTTGAGTCCAACTCGCATCAGCAAAGTTTTTAGCAGTAAAATAATGTTTCTGGGAACTGGGATTTTTCAGCACTAATTTATAGCGCTTGCCAGATTCAAATTCTAATAGATTGGGAAAAAACTTTAGTTCCCCAGCTTCGTTACCTAAACTAACAGTAATTTCGGTGACAGGCTGCCGAGACAAATCACCTGCCGCACTAACAATTGCCGCCGGCATCAAGATTGTACTCAAACATAAAATTACTCCCAAAATCACCTTGAAAGTTTTTTGTAACCGCTGACAGCGGTAGAATTTGCCTAATTGCCAACCGAGTATATTGATCGTGGCTGTTCTAACTCCTGTTAACTATTAACTGACTAATGACTACTCACTGCTGACTTAATTCGATCGCCAAACTTCATCCCAAGGCCCGCCCCCAACTTCCAAACCGCATAAAGAACTTTGAGCCTCTAAGATAATTCTAGAACGCTGCTTGCCATTTTTTTCCACATTTCCCCCCAACAACTCTCGCAGTTGCAAGCGCAATTGGCCGTGCGTCGTATCCCGGCAGCAAAAAGCCATACCTTTTTCTGTAGGAGCTCGCAGATAAGTACCAGAACTGTTTGTAGTGCCAATTAACTCAATTTCAAACTGACTGTTTCTCGCCTGCATTTTCCAGGTTCCCCAAGGTTCAATATTCCAACTAACTTCCGAATTCCAAGGCACAAATTCGTAAAACTTACCTCGGTAATGCAGACAAATCATTGCTACCGATTCCATCCACCACAGCACGCCCCGCTTGCCGCCGCCAGCAGTTAAAGCTAAATCATTTTCGCCTTGAAAACAATTGCAATTAATCCAAAACCACTTTTGCGGAAAAGCACCGCCCCAGTTTTTTTCGCTGTAAGCGGGAGCATCTTTAAAATCGTAGCGTTCGCCGTTCCAATCAATCCAGCCAGTGGCTAAACCGTGAGCCATTAAAATTTGCCATCCAGGCTCAAATACAGGCAGGAAAGATAGCATTCCCGCCGTTGATTTCTGGATTTCTTTAGAGTTACCCCAGCCATAAATAGGTTGAATTTCGTACTGCCAAAAACAGTGGCTGCCACTTCCCGGATCGTGCAGATAACCTTGATTTAAAGTAGCAGTAGCTTGATAGCCTTCTTCGACGCTGCTGTCGAATACTTGCGGTTCTAAATATCCGGGTTTAAGTTGTAAATCTGTTTTGCCCCAATGTCCGAAAGCCAAACCTTCTCGGTGTGCCCAAAACTTATTTACATCGGGAAAGGTGCGACACAAATAGCTATCTTTCGGACCGAGAATTTGAGCTGCACCGCCACTGTAAGGTTGACCGCCTCTGGGGTCTTCTATTGAATACATGAATGCAAAGGATTGTCCGTGAATCGGTAATGTTATTCGGTAGTACCACCCTTCAAAAAAGCGCCGGGAACTGCCGTCCCAGTGGTAGCCGCTGTGGGGAGTTTCAATAGTTTTGAGTTTTGAGAGTGAATTTGACATAAAATTACCAATAGCAAGATTTTAATAGTTGTAAGTTGTGAGTTTAGGCAAGAGAAGCAGCAGGAAATTCGGCAACAGATTGGCTCGACGGATTTAATGGATAGAATTCCCAATTACCAATTACCGATTACCAATTACCGATTACCCATTACCAATATGATAGGTTATTAATTATGTCTTTAGCACTTTGGCGATCGCCCTTAGCTCACGCGCTCCACCGCAACCGCAGTCTCGCTTTTGCCCGCTACTTGCAACTAGCAACTGTTCGCGCCACAGGGCGTCCGGCCAACCGCACTGTGGTGTTTCGAGGTTTTTTAGCTGATACTAATCAGTTGAAATTTATTACAGATATTCGCAGTCAAAAAGCCGAGGAAATTAACCTCTATCCTTGGGGGGAAATTTGCTGGTATTTCCCAAAAACTCGCGAACAATTTCGGATTGCTGGAAAGCTAGTTTTGGTAGGGCCAGATTATCCAGAGGCAGAGTTGTGTTCATCGCGGTGCACAACTTGGCAGGAGCTTTCAGAGGCGGCTAGAGCGCAGTTTGCTTGGCCGCATCCGGGGGATGACAAAGCCGAGGCTAGTGCTTTTGATTATGCTTCCCCAAATGCGATCGAGCCGCTGCCTAATTTTTGCTTGCTGTTATTGGAACCGGAAACGGTGGATTTTTTGGAGTTGCGGGGGGAACCGCAAAACCGGTCGCTTTATTGGTGCGACGGGGAGGGAAATTGGTCTGTGCGATCGGTTAATCCTTGAAAAAGAAGTCAGTAGTCAGTAGTTATTGGTTATTGGTTATTTGTTGTCAGTTCCAATGCCCAATGCCCAATGCCCAATGCCCAATTCAAATTTTAGATGCCGGTGCCGTCAAAAAACTCTTGAATTGCTTTATCTTTTAACTGACACGTGGTGGCAACAGCTAATTGGGTTTTTTCAGCTACAGCTACATTGCTGGTTTGATTTAAAGTTGGGAATGCTGAAGGCGAATTGGGAACAGAATTTAAGGAGACAGATGCTTGAGGAAGCAAACTTTTTACTTGCTGTTCGAGGGATTCGATACGATCGAGCAAAGAGCGAATTACCACAGCTTCCGAATCCGGCAAACTGCCGTGTTCTAGCGGATTGACGCGCACTCCCGATCGATAGACGATGCGGCCGGGAATCCCTACCACTGTGCAGTCAGATGGTACGTCGCGGAGCACGACGGAACCGGCGCCGATGCGGACGTTATTGCCAATTTGCAGATTGCCGAGTACCTTGGCGCCGGCACCGACAACTACGTTTTCGCCTACGGTAGGGTGACGCTTGCCGCTTTGTTTGCCAGTACCGCCAAGGGTGACACCTTGGTAAATTAGGGCAAAATCGCCGATAATGGCTGTTTCGCCGATCACAACCCCCATACCGTGGTCGATGAATACGCTTTTGCCTATGGTTGCCCCTGGGTGGATTTCAATTCCGGTCAAAAAGCGAGCAATGTGGGAAATCAAGCGGGGGATGAAGGGAAGTCCCAACACATAAAGCCAGTGTGCGAGGCGGTGCAGCACTAGGGCCTGAAGACCGGGGTAGCAAAACAAAACTTCCAGCCAGTTGCGAGCGGCAGGGTCGCGATCGAAAATTATACTGAAGTCAGCTCTAAGAGTCTTTAGCACTTTCGGAGTTACCTATTTTGGTTAAACACGCCACTTTCGATTTTACATTTTACTGGATGGGAGAAGTGAGCGGTCGATCGGGAGATTGGGTAGTGGGAGATTAAGAGTGTGGGAGATTGGGGCAGTGGATCGCTCGGAGATGGGAAGATGGGGGTAGAATTTGACGGCATTTTATTGTGGCTATGCCACAGCGTCGCTGCGTTCTATTCCTGTACAGAGATTGTATAGTTAGACTTGACTCCGGGTTCGACAGTACCGACCCAAATCTTGTAAGAGCCTGCTTGCCAGTCTGAATCAACTATGCCAGCATCTTTATTCTGACCTATATCGTCTCCGCAGCGCACCGCATTACCGGGGCCTTGTACGAGTAAGGTTGTGTCCTTGCCTCCGCTGTTGACTTGGAGCGTGAGTTTTGAAAAGTTTTCCTGCAAGACTATGATGTGGTCGGGAGTTGGGGTGGCAAAACCCAAACATTTGTTTTTGTGGCGATCGGCGTTGGCTATCACAGATAGAGAGTACGATCCGCCTGTGGAACCTCTCAAAACTGCTGTTGGGGCTGCAAAACCTCGCGATAAAGTTAAAGTGCCGAAATTGGCTGTTTCTGCTAAAACTGGTAGGGCGGCGATCGCGGCAATCGCAGCCAAGAGCGCACCGTTTTTGAAATTGGGTCGCTGATTATACAACATGGCAATACTCCTCGGTCACAACTTAAAACCACAACTCAGAATCTACCCATCGCAGCTCCTAGAATCCAAACTTGGGAGGAAGAATAATTTTTTTTAAATTTGTTCAAAACCTCCTGGCTTCTCTTTCTTATGTCTATCAGGACAATCCCTGTACGATCGCGCTCGCTTGTGCCACTCGGATTTCTGCCACAGGCGAGCCACTCATATCCGAAATTGTACGGTGTCAAGATGATAAATTTGATACTCCTCGCCTTGCTGTTGGCGATCGGTTCCCTATTGACACAGGCCTTGGTATTGTTACCTATAAGCCTATCCGGCTGGCTACACCTCCCTAATTGGCTGAGCCTGGCCTTGATTTTTCTGGCTACTTCTTGGTGCTTGGGGGATTAGTCAGCAGTCAGCAGTCATGAGTGACGAGCTATTAGTGATCGGTCAAAAGTTAACGATCGATCATTCCGTTTCTCCCAAGAGTCAAGGCCCGATTGTCCCCGGTTTGATGATGTATACTTCACAATTGACAATTCAAGAATCTAAAATCTAGGATTTGACATCTACCTATAGAATGATGCAACGACAAGTTTATTCAATCTCAGCATTTCCCTCTTCTGACAAAACCCTCGCGGAAACTCCTAAGAAACAGGAGCGTCCGATACACCGGGCGATCGTGTTAATGCTGGTGGCAACAGGTTTGCTGGGCCTGCACGCTAGTCGGCTGGTGGAATTGCAACTGATACAAGGGAAGCAACACCGGGAACGAGCCGAAAACAATCGCGTTCGCCTAGTGCCAATGCCGGCGAATCGCGGACATATCATCGATCGCAAGGGCAACTTGCTAGCAGCAAACAATTTAGCTCGATCGGTATATTTGTGGCCGAAAGAACAAACGCCGGAAGAGTGGAAAGCGACAGCAGAAAAGTTGAGTCCGCTGGTTAAAATCCCGGCGAAAGAAATTTTAAAAAAATTAAAAGAGGTCGATCCTCAATCCTACAGACCGGTGCGGCTCAAGCAAGCAATGCCGCCAGAGGTGTTTGTGCCACTAGCAGAACAGGTGGGACAGATGCGGGGAGTGGAAGTGCGGCCAGAAGCGAACCGCTACTATCCCGAAGGCAGTTTGGCTGCTCACGTGATCGGATATATTGGCGAAGCTACTGCAGCAGACTTGGAAGCTCATCCTGAATATCCGATGGGGATGATTGTCGGTCAGATGGGCATAGAAGCGAGTTCTAACAAGAAGATTGCAGGAGTTTGGGGCGATCGACTGATCGAGGTAAATGCCCAAAATCAAGAATTGCGGCTGATGGGAGAGACACCGCCCAAACCCGGTGAGGCGGTGCAGCTAACCATAGACTTGTCCATGCAAAAAGCAGCCGAAAAAGCCTTGGGGAACCGCCGGGGAGCAGTAGTGGCGCTGGATGTCAAAACCGGGGCGGTATTAGTTATGGCCAGCCACCCGACTTTTGACCCCAATCTGTTTACGCGAAAAATCACTAAGGATGAGTGGCAAACTCTTCAAGACCAGGAAAATCCATTTTTGAATCGGGCCATGCAAGGCTATCCCCCCGGCAGCACGTTTAAAATTGTGACTTCCGTCGCGGGTCTGGAGTCGGGCAAATTTTCGCCGGACTCAATTCTCGGTACTTCGTCTTACATTACTGTGGGGGGAATTGATTTTAACGAACACAGCGGCGGTTACGGCGACATCGGCTTTCGGGAGGCTTTGGCTTTCAGCAGCAATACATTTTTTTATCAAGTGGGGATTAGTACGGGGCCGGAGCAAATTTCTAAGTGGGGACACCGCTTGGGAATTGGCAAGGATACGGATTTGAATCTTTTGGGGCTAGGCGGTGGCACTCACGGTCAAATCCCGACGCCGGAGGAGAAGGAGAAAATTTATAAAGAACCTTGGTATGCGGGTGATACGGTAACGATGTCGATCGGTCAGGGGTTGGTGTTAGTGACTCCTTTGGAGGCCGCTGTGATGGTGAGTTCGATCGCTAATGGAGGCTATCGGCTGAAGCCTCATCTTTTGACTTCTATGACCGGCACAGCGGAGACTAAACGGGTACATACAGGGATGAAACCTTCAACAATTCAGGTGGTTAAGGAGGGACTGATCGCGGTGGTTGCCGAGGGTACTGGGCAGGGGATGAATGACGGTACGATTCCGATGACCGCAGGCAAAACAGGGACTTCGGAGGTTATTGGACAGGAGGATCACTCTTTATATGTAGCGTTCGGGCCTGCTGACAAGCCGGAAATTGCGATCGCCGTGGTTGTGGAAAATGGCGGTTATGGTTCTGTTGCCGCGGCCCCGATCGCCAAAGAGGTATTTCAAGCTTATTTTGGGCAACCGAAAAAGGTGAAGCAGCCAGTAGTTATTAGTCCTTAGTCCTTAGTTATTGGGTATTGGGAATTGGGCATTGGGAATTGGGCAAGTTTCTTGTTTTTCCTTCTTCCTTCTTCCTTCTTCCTTCTTCCTTCTGACTAATTCAGCCGCATAAATATTGTAGCTTTGCGAATTCCTGCGATCTCTCCCGTACTGGTGACAGTGAGCGATCGCAAGTGGTCAAACAAGGGTCTTGCCGAAAGTTCAATTAACCTCAACAGCGGGATTTGTTTTTCCCAAATTGCTCTGCTGGAGGGCCAGTCTAAATAAAAATAGCCGTCGTTAGATGGCGGTAGCGGTTCAATGCTGGTTTGAAAATCTTGATGGGCAACTAAAGAGCCTGTTTCGGCTGCTTCTAGTGCTGCGTCCATTGCTTCTACTGAAGTGGTAAAAATTTCGTATTTGCCGACGGTAGCTCGAACTCCTTTTGCCTCGGTTTCGATCGCACTTTTTCTATTATTTTCTTTTCCATAATTCTGGCTCGTTGTCAACTGCGTCCAAGCGGTAATTTTCTGGTTTCTGAGAGTGAAGCTGCCGATGCTGTATTCTTTGCTGCGGGCAATTTCATCCAGTTTGTCGATCGCCTTTTGGGAATCAGCAGATTTTTCGGCGGCAAAAATCCAGTCCGCATTGTTTGACGAATTCGGAAGCACTGCTAAAGCGTATTCTCCTTGTACCCAATCAAATATATCCTGCGGCAGGTTGACGCCCCAAAGTTGCTGAATATCTGCCAGAGCGCGATCGATTAATTTTGAGACTTCTGCATTAGTGGACACCGCCGATGACAAATCAGTCCAAAAATTCCTTAAATCGGTGCTGGCGACCGCGAAAGGACTGGCTGAGGGAATGTACTGCAAAGCTTGCACAGGTTCCGAGAGTGTTGGAGAAGCTGTGTTTTCTCGCGATGTCACTAAAGCAGTTTGAGCCAGCAATCCCCGTCGGTTGACTCCGACAGCAACTGCGAGAGAATTAAGAGAAACTTGGGGATTTTGCTCGGCTGCTGATTGCGGGAGATTGACAAATGCTAAAGCGATTCGGCCTTGAGTTAGCTGCTGCAAAGCTTTTTGATATTCCGGGGTATTATCGAGATTTAGGTTAGCTGATTCAACGTTATTAATTGCATCTCGAATCACAATCGGGCTATTGGAGAATAAAACAAAACTTTGGTTATTCCCAGAATTTAAATTGCTGCCGGTGGCTGCTGTTGCGAAGCTGGATGGCAACTTTGAATTCGGCAGAGAAAACGGGTTAAAAGGCGAAAGCGAAGCAGATTTTTTCTTTGCTATTGGTGCTTGTTTATAATTAATTTTCACGCCTTTATATATTTCCGACTGCACTGTTTTATCGCCACGAGATTGTTTGCGCCAGTAGGAGTCGAGAAATTGTTGACTGCGATCGACCTTTTGGGAGGAAACGGCCAGTAAAAACCCAGCTTGTTGGCCGTTCCTGCTGTCGCCATCGAAATCTGGCGTTGTGACGGCGAGGGTAATTTCGTCACCTATCCAAGGTTGGATATCTCTACTGTAATCGAGGCCTGTATTGGCGAGGAAACTTTTTTTGATTTGCTCAAATTCTGCGTGCGATTGACTTCTTTCTTCAGGAGTGGCAAAAACTTGTCGCAATGCTTCGAGGCGATCGGGATTTACCAGCATTGATGCTAACAAAGGTGCTTGTTTCGAGACAAACACAGCCGCAGCCGGAGTAGTTGTCGGCCCGCCGGCGAGCAAATTCAGGGGAGTTTGAGTTGTCAGCCAGTAAAAACCACCGGCACTCAAGCCTAAGAGTGCCAAGACGCCCGCAATGAGGAAAGAAAAGAACGATCGCAGCTTCATACAACAAGGACTAATGACCACAGTCTATTATTAACTAGAGTAGCGCATGACCGTAGCTGTCGGCAGATACTTTTTGTGCTGTTCGCAAAAAAAAGATAAACTAAAATATTCTCCAATTCTAAAATCCAAGTAAAATGCTAACAATATCAACGCCCGCCGAACAGCGAGTTTTACTGCAAAAGATCAGTTGGCAATTATATGAAAGCCTGTTAGCGGAACTGGGCAACAAACGTTCCACCAGAATTGCTTATCATCAAGGTCAATTAGAAATTATGGTGCCGCTACCGGAACATGAAAATCGCAACCGGCTGATCGATCGCTTAATTGTAACTCTCATAGAAGAACTCAATCTAGAGTACAACCCCTTTGGATCGATGACTATTAAGAAACGCAAAAAAGCAGCCGGAAAAGAACCAGATTCCTGTTATTATATCCAGAATGAAGCACTGGTCAGAGGGAGAACAGAATTAGACTTTGCTCAAGATCCGCCACCTGATTTAGCACTCGAAATTGATATTACCAGCAGTTCCTTAAATCAATTCGATTTATATGCAGATTTAGGCGTACCAGAAATTTGGCGTTACGACGGACGAAGCATCAAGTTTTATCCATTGCAAAATGGCGAATATGCGGAGTGCAATTTTTCTCTGGCTTTCCCCATGCTACCGACTGCAAAAGTTGACGAATTTATCGATCGCTGTCAAACTACAGGCGCAACCGCAGCAGTGCGAGAATTCCGGGAATGGGTAAAAAATCAGTAATTGTTGAGTCTACCACGGCACTCCTCGCGCATCGGAAAAATCTGCATCTAGAACCGCCCCCGGATCGAATACAGCATCAGTTAAATCAGCTTTTCTAAACGACGTTATCGACAATTTTTCTATCTGTTCAACAGCGATAAAAAATCCGATCGCAGTTAACCCAAGAATTACCCCCGAAACCAAAAATAAGACAATTCCCCTGATAGTATCTCCGCCCAAAAATGTCACAATACCGCTAGCGCCGATCGCAGCAGCAGCCCCAGCCACAGCCCCCGCCACAATCCCAGCCTCGCACCGAGTCGCAGCAATTGCCGTAGCAGCGGTTCCGGCCACCGCCACAGCCCCCGCATCCGCCCCGGCAATCAGTCCAATCAAAGCCCCAGCCGTCGTCACTGTCACCGCAGTCACCCCAGCCCTAGCAATCAAATTTCTCACCCGCCTGCGGCTTTGTCCGGTTCTGACACCCTGAAAATTTGCCCCCCTCAAAATCGCCCCAGTGAAATTGCAGCCTCGAATGTCGCAACCGCTGAAATTCGCCCCTGACAAGTCAAGCCCTTTAAAAGAACGGTTCCGCAAGTTTTGGTTAGCAAAATTGAAATTTCGAGGTTGAGTCATTCGATTTTAGATTTTAGATTTTAGATTTTAGATTTTAGATTAACCAACCCAAAGACCTAGGTTTATAGATTTTAGATTTTAGATTATAGATTTTAGATTAACCAACCAAAGGGCATTTAGAATAAAGCCTGTGGTTTATAACGAGTTTCCATGTCTCCCATCTCCGAATCCCCATTTTCCCCCGAACAAATTGCCGGTGAAAGACTCACACCTGAAGAATATGAAGAAATCGTTCAGCGTCTAGGTCGCCATCCCAATAAAGCTGAATTGGGAATGTTCGGCGTCATGTGGAGCGAACACTGCTGTTACAAAAATTCGCGGCCGCTATTAAAACAGTTTCCCACAGAGGGCGATCGTATTCTAGTCGGACCCGGAGAAAATGCCGGCGTCGTAGACTTGGGAGATGGCTTGCAACTCGCCTTCAAAATTGAATCCCACAACCACCCGTCAGCAGTCGAACCTTTCCAAGGTGCAGCAACCGGTGTCGGGGGGATTCTCCGCGATATCTTCACAATGGGCGCTCGCCCGATCGCACTTTTAAATTCCCTGCGTTTTGGCAACTTAGACGATGCTAAAACTCAGAGATTGTTCAAAGGCGTAGTATCGGGAATTTCTCATTATGGAAATTGCATCGGAGTACCCACAGTTGGCGGCGAAGTTTACTTCGATCCTGCCTATTCCGGCAACCCATTAGTTAACGTCATGGCCTTGGGTTTAATGGAAACTCAAGAAATCGTCAAATCTGGGGCATCGGGCATCGGAAATCCCGTCCTGTACGTCGGTTCAACTACTGGCAGAGATGGCATGGGAGGAGCAAGTTTTGCCAGTGCAGAATTGACCGACAAATCAATGGACGATCGCCCTGCCGTCCAAGTAGGAGATCCATTTTTAGAAAAATCCTTAATTGAAGCTTGTTTAGAAGCATTCAAAACCGGTGCAGTCGTCGCCGCCCAAGATATGGGTGCGGCCGGAATCACCTGTTCGACATCAGAAATGGCAGCCAAAGGCGGCGTCGGCATTGAATTCGATTTAGACAAAGTTCCCGTTCGAGAAAGCGGCATGATTCCCTACGAATACCTGCTTTCGGAATCCCAAGAACGGATGTTGTTTGTTGCCCAAAAAGGACGCGAACAGGAATTAATCGATATTTTCCACAGATGGGGATTGCACGCGGTAGTAGCGGGTACAGTCATCGAAGAGCCGATCGTCCGAATTCTATTTAAAGGCGAAATCGCTGCCGAAATTACCGCGACTGCTTTGGCAGACAACACGCCAATTTATCACAGAGAACTGTTGACAGAGCCGCCAGAATATGCTAAAAAAGCATGGGAATGGACGGTGGATTCGCTGCCACAATCCACAGTTAAAGGTATCGAAATTAACGGCAATTTCCAAACTTGGAATCAGATTTTGCTGACGCTTTTAGATACTCCCACCATCGCTTCTAAACGCTGGGTTTATCGCCAATACGACCATCAAGTGCAAAACAATACTGTTGTTTTACCGGGAGGCGCTGATGCTGCGGTTGTCAGATTGCGTCCGCTAGAACCCTGCCAATCTTCCCTTGGTAACGGGCTAGAAGTACACCCCCTTGCTAAGGGAGATTTACAGAGAGAAAATGCTATTTCTCTAGCTTCTGAAAGCAAACAGGAAGAAGAGGTAATTCCTCTATTTAAAAAGGCACAAGGTAGGGAAACTCCAAAAGTTTCTCCCCCCCTTAGCAAGAAGGAAGCGCCCCTGGGGGTGATTCCTGGAGTTGCTGCAACGGTTGATTGCAATTCTCGTTATGTTTATCTCGATCCTTATGAAGGTGCAAAAGCAGTCGTAGCGGAAGCAGCGAGAAATTTAAGTTGTGTGGGTGCTGAACCTCTCGCAGTTACTGATAATTTGAATTTTGGCAGTCCCGAAAAGGCGATCGGATATTGGCAGTTAGCGTCAGCTTGTCGCGGGATTGCTGATGCTTGTCGGGAGTTGGGAACGCCTGTTACTGGCGGCAATGTTTCTCTTTACAATGAAACTGTTGATGCTGAGGGGAATCCTCAACCAATTTATCCGACTCCGGTAATCGGAATGGTGGGGTTAATTCCCGATTTGAAGAAGATTTCCGGTCAAGCTTGGCTAAAGAAAGGTGATTTAATTTATGTGTTGGGAATGGGGGAATCATCCAAAAACTCAGAACTTTCATCTGAAAGCTCAAAAATCGCAACTTCTCCTACTCTCGGAGGTTCGGAATATTTAGCGGCAATTCACGGGATTGTAGCTGGGAAACCGCCAAGGATAGATTTTGAATTGGAAAGAAAAGTGCAATCGGTTTGTCGCGATGGAATTCGGCAAGGTTGGGTAGGTTCTGCCCATGATTGTGCGGAAGGTGGAATTGCGATCGCCCTCGCGGAATCCTGTATCTCTGCTAAAATGGGTGCGGAAATTCATCTCAGTTGTAATTCGGGAAATGTCAGCCGCTGGGATGAAATTTTGTTTGGTGAAATGGGCAACTGCATTGTAGTTTCAGTCGCGCCGAGAAATCAAGAAATTTGGGAGTCTTACCTGCAAGAACATTTGACCAAAATGTGGCAAAAAATTGGTTTAGTTGGCGGGGCTGAATCAGATTTTCGGGTTTTTAGTGCTGACAATGAAGTGTTAATTGAGGTTGGGATGAGTGAGATGGGCGATCGATTCTATAATGCGATCGAGCGTCGGATTGCATCTGTTTGATTGCGCCTCATATAGAGGGCGGTTGAAACCGCGTCTACACAGACGAAACCCCGCCTTCGCGGGTTACATTTCTTGAGTCCGCGAAGGCGGACTTTGTTTGTGTAGTAGCGATTGAAAGAGACTGTTGGCGAATATCTGAGGGGTCAAACCTCTCAGATATCGCCGTCCTGAATAGGCAGAATGATTGTGTAATCACGCACCATATTAAATCATTTATTATTACTCTTCACCCTCGCGACAGATCATTGATTCCAGAAATGAGCGCCTCCGTAGCACGAACCTCCTTTCTCCAAGGCAATCCCTATATGAAATTGCGCGACGAATTAGGAGTATTGTATTTGGATGCTGACTTTATTACCTTGTTTCGAGCTGACTGCTGTTAAATTGCTTTATCACCTAGATAAGATTCGGCGGTTGAAAGCGCTGTATAGAGCCAAACGCAGTCTGCGGAGGCCGATTGGAACAAGTAAGGCGCTCTTCGGCGCCCTTTACGCTATTTTGAGAAAAAACAAGCTTTCGTTAGTGGAGTTTTCAAACTGTCCACTCGCTGCGAGTCTTCCTTGAGACTCAAACCCTATCTACACCGTTGAAATATTTAGTAAAAAGCCCGATCGCACTGTTCACTTATCGAAACTGTCCCTTCCTCTCCTGACCGCTTCACTCACGCTATCTATTCTTTAAGTTAATGAACCAAAAGATATATTTGACTTAGAGGCACTATGCAGAAACAAATCATACGCCAAAAAGATACTAATGCTTGGATACTTCAGTGCTGGCTTTCTTTTATTCTTGCCATTTCCGCCACTACTGTAGGTATCATTTATTTACAGGTAGATCCCTGGCAAAAAGCTTTTATGGGTATGGGTTTAACTTTTTCAGTCGGCTCGTCTTTTACTTTAGCAAAAACCATTCGCGATAACAACGAGGCAACAACATTAACTGCCAGAATCGACGAAGCTAGAGTTGAGAAAATTCTCGCTGAACACCATCCTCTCAAATAATGTTGGCTATACAATGTATACAAAAAACAGCCCGCGCGGGCTGTTTTTGTTGTTTGAACCACAGGTTTCAAGCTGCGGATGGGAATTGGGGATTTCAAGGGCTACCTTTGAACTTGCGATCGCGCAACTTATTCTTTTGTCGCTGGCGAACACCGGCCCGAACCATCGCCATATCCACCGGAAAACCAACGACAGGCATCACCTGATTCTTGCGTTCTTCTTCCAGATTCTTAAGTTCGGTGTAATCAACCCAGTGAATGCAATTCACCGGACAAGTGTCGATCGCCTCAGCAATCAACTCTTCAGAATCCCCGTCTTGTCGCACTACGCGCGATCGACCGTAATCGGGTTCAATATAAAAAGTATTGCGAGCAACGTGAGCGCAGTGCTTGCAGCCAATGCAGGTAATCTCATCAACATAGACACCTTTTTGGCGCAACACGCCCCCCAATTCCGGTTCCAAACCAGAGCGATCGGGCGAATCCCGCAAAAAACCTCCCAACTCCGGCTCTAAACCAGAGCGATCGCTTGCTGTATCTATTCCGAGTCCAGAAAGCTCAGACATTTAGACCCCCACAATAGTAAATAAGTCCGCGAAAGCGGACTTTGATGAGACAAGATTGCAAAAATCTCGAAAAATTATTAAGCGCACCAGCGTTGCACCACCAAGCGGAGTGAACCGTCTTGATTTTGCTTTTGCTCAGAAATTTGGAAACCCTGCTTAGCGCTTTCATTCACCACAGTATGGTAAGCGTAGCGCTGAGTCACCTTATTCAGAAAACGGTCTACAGACCAAGCTTGCTGCCAAAACTGCAAGTCAGCCACCAATTCATACTCAGTCCCGTTCCAGCTAAAACCTACGTCGTAGCCGTTTTTTTGCTCAATCACGACCTCAGCGGTGCTGGTGAGACCGCGATAGCCGCGCACCTCAGTCGGGCCCGACTTCCAGTCGATACCCAAGTCAGTTAAAGCAGCTTCCAAAGAATTCAAATTGCGGATCTGGGTCTTAATTTGGCTAAAATGTGACATGGTGGTTCCAAAATAATTTAAGTGAACTCAACAACAAAAATTACCAATCGCTAAAAGCCACTTGGGCCGTCGCTTCGGCTGACTGATGCAGCGCTTGCGTGAAATATTCAGATGTTGACTCTTGGTGAAGCACCACGCCGAGCTGAGCTTCAATTGCAGCCGTTACCTCAGCACAGGAAGCACCGACAATGCCGGTGACCGTTTCCTGTACGCGGCCATCTGGATAGATCACAAACTCTAGTGTTTCCATAATGCGGGCTGACTGAATAGGAATATTGAGAACAGACACCGACACCAGCAAGCCAGGGACGATGCCTCCTGAAGTAGCTTCTTGAGAGTTGGCTGACTGACAAAGCGCTATATCAATTTTGACGAATTGATAGGTTTTGAGTCACAACTTAACAGAACTTATTAATAGGTAGAAGCAATACATCAGTTGTATGTAAAGTTTCGCGTAGATTGTGACAGCAGTCAAGTCATACATGAGTGGTGAATATTCGCAACGGCTATTTGGGATTGATCCTGGGGGAGGGAGGATGGATCGCGAGATAGTAGGCCGAGGGTAAGGTGCCGTGTGCTTCGCCCTACAGATATTGACACTCCCGGGCGTGAACGCGCGCGGATTCTTGGTTCAGCCAGTTGATTTGCTCGTTGATGTCGCCACCAACAAGTAGAGATCAGTCTGTCCCCAAGCGTTAATTTCGGTGTGCCCCACCGTATTTAAATTAATTCCTGCTTGCTTCAACCCTTTAGCCAAAATGTTGCGAGCCGCGTTGTGGTCACGATCCAGTATCGCACCGCAGCCGCAAATATGGGTTCGGGTTGACAACGTTTTCTTAACAAAATTGCCACAATTTGAACAGTCTTGGGAAGTATAGTGAGGCCCAACAGCAATCACTGTTTTACCGTATACTTTTCCAAAGTATTGCAACCATTGAGCAAACTCTGACCACGCTGCATCACTAATAGATTTAGCAAGCTTGTAGTTCTTAACCATATTCTGCACCTGAAGCTCTTCGTAGGCTATAAAATCGCTAGATTTCACCGCGCACAACGCCGTCTTGATGGCGAAGTCTTTACGCTGCCTGCTGACCTTCAAGTGCTTTCTTCCTAACTTGTTAATCGCTTTTTTCCGATTGCCAGAACCTTTTTTCTTTCGAGAAACCCGCTTCTGCAATCTTTTTAAAGCTTTTTCACTTTTTCGGAGGTAGCGAGGGTTGGGAACTGTGTCGCCATCACTGTCGGTATAGAAATGGTTCAATCCCACATCTATTCCAATAGCTTTATCAGTAAAGACAAATTCCTCTTTTCGCTCCACATTTATACAAAATTGGACGTAGTACCCGTCCGCACGACGCACAACCCTGATTCGTTTAATCTCATCGGGAGCATAGAAATGCAAATCCCGACTGCCGACTAACTTAAACTTCCCAGCAGCAAAGCCGTCCTTAAATGTTAAACATCTTTTGTCGGCAGAAAGCAGCCATCCTGATGTTTTGTATTCGACGGAACGAGTATGCTTTTTGAACCGTGGGTATCCCTTTTTGCCTGGTTTTTTGGCTTTGCAATTAGCGAAAAAACGTTGGATCGCAAAAATGGCACGTTCAGCCGAGGCTTGACGTGCCATTGAGTTAAGCTTGCCTGCCCATTCAAACTCTTTTGCCATAATGGCGCATTGTTTGTATAGGTCTACTAACTTAACTCCTTGATTATGGATCCAATATCTAAGAGTTTTATTGCGGACAAATTGAGCTGTTCTGATCATGTCGTCGATGACCCGATATTGCTGCGCTTTGCCTTTTAACTTAAACTCTAATGTGATCATGTAGTTAGTCTATCACACCCCTAAATCACGACGCTTATAAAGTGTGTTTAATTTATATTTTTTTACCCTTTATAGAAATTAAAGCCGTCCTAGAAGTACGGGGCTTTAGACCAAAAATTTTTGGTAAAAAATAGTTGAATGCGTTCCGGTAGGGGTTAAGGTGCGTCATACACACCCTACAGTATTAGTTTGTGAGTAAGTCCTACTACCATAAAATCCTAATTAGTATTCTCTAATAGAAAAAGTATTCAAATTGATTGATAATTGTTGCGGCAACCGTAACCTTCTTTTAAGCAAGCTGTGCCATGACCTGTCGCACTGGAATCTTTACGATAAACTCAGTGCCCTTGTCCAGAGTGGAATCACACTCAATCTTGCCGCCGTGTTTTTCAGTGACGATTTGATGACTGATCGACAGTCCCAAACCAATGCCTTTGCCCACGGGTTTGGTGGTGAAGAACGGATCGAATAGTTTAGAGCGAATGAGTTCCGGGATACCGACTCCATTATCGGCAATGCTAATCGCGATCGAGTTAGCACTACCGATCGAGGTGCTGATGGTAATGGTAGGTTGTTGGTTATCCCTGACACCAGATGTCTGCAAGGCATCGATCGCATTGCTGAGGATATTCATGAATACCTGGTTGAGTTGACTGGGGTGGCATTCGACCTCCGGTAATTGCCCGTAATTTTTGATGACTTCGATGGCAGGAAAATCGGGTCTGGCTTTCAGACGGTGTTGCAAAATCAACAGAGTGCTGTCGATACCGGCATGGATATCAACGGGTTTGCAGTCCGCTTCATCGAGGCGGGAGAAGGTCCGCAGAGAGAGCACCAGTTGGCCAATCCGATCGCTCCCCATTTTCATCGAACCCAGTATCTTCCACAAATCCTCTTGCAAAAATTCCAGATCCAGGTATTCTGCCCGCTCTCGGATTTCTGCTACCGGATTGGGATAGTGCTTCTGGTACAATTGCACCAAGTCCAGCAGATCCTGAGTGTATTGTTTGACATAGTTCAGGTTGCCTTGAATGAAATTCACCGGGTTGTTGATTTCGTGTGCCACTCCCGCCACCAATTGGGCTAGGGCAGACATTTTTTCACCTTGCACGAGATGCACTTGAGCTTGCTTGAAACTTTCTAAAGCCTGGTTGAGTTCGTTGGTGCGCTGTTCCATGATTCGGGTGGCATTCCGCAGTTGGAGATGCACCCGAATCCGTGCCAAGACTTCTTCATGCTGAATCGGCTTGGTGATGTAGTCCACCGCACCCAGGCTCAGCCCTTTGACCTGATCCACCGAGTCGGAGAGGGCGGTCATGAAAATAACTGGAATATCGCGAGTGGCCGGATTAGCTTTGAGCCGCTGACAGGTTTCAAACCCGTCAATTCCTGGCATCATCACATCCAGCAAAATCAAATTGGGCTCAGACAATTGCACTCGTTGCAGGGCAGTTTCACCATTTTTGGCGATCGCCACCCGGTAGCCCTGTTCGCTCAACAAATCAAACAATACTTGCAGATTGGTTGGCGTATCATCTACGACTAAGATCGTGTTTTCTTGAGATATAGAATAGACTGACATCAGCAAACTCCTAAATATATTGAAGGGATGAATGGCCAATTGTAGATCGATAAAGTTGCTAAACCCGTGGCTCGATTAGATGCAGAATGGCTTCCTCATCAAACTGTTGACTTAGTTCTAGAACTCTGTTCGCAAAGGCAATATATTCCGGCGCTAATTTCTTCAAGCGATGGGCTTCCTGCTGGATATCGGTCATAAAACCACCCTGAGCCGCAGCATAGAGGGTTGCCAGTTCAGCAGCAGGCGGTATTAAGATGCTAACCTCATCGGCGTTGCTGACAGCGGGTTGAGTCGCCTCTGTTTCGGTTTCGTAAATCCACTGCAATTCTAGATATCGCTGCAATTCGGCAAGCAACCCAGTAAACTCGATCGGTTTGGGGAAAAAGCTATTGCACCCTGCATCCAGACTTTCCTGTACATCCACCTGAGACAGAGTAGCAGGGGAGGCAATGATGGGAGTTTGGGCAAAGTCTGGCAGTTGTCGCAGGCGACGGGTCATTTCTAAGCCATCCATAATCGCCATATGTACATCGGTAATAATCAAGTCGGGTCGCGTCTGGATAGTGGTATCAAAACCTGCCTGCCCATTATCAGCTTCCGTCAGCTTGAAGCCCAGCGGTTCCAACATATTCACTGCCACCAGACGGTTTTCTTCGCGATCGTCAATGACGAGAATTTTGCGTCGTTCGCCCTGATAGCCAATAACCTTATGGTTGGCGATCGCATTTTGTGTTGTCCAATCCGATGCTGGAAGCAACTCGATCTCAAACCAGAAACTGCTGCCCTGGCCCATTACACTTTCGACGTGAATTTCGCTGTCCATCTTCTGGATGATTTGTTGACCGATGGCAAGTCCTAGTCCAGTGCCTTCGATGTTGCGATCGCGTTTCCCGGCCTGCTCAAAGGGTAAGAAAATCGTGGATAGTTTTTCAGGCGCAATGCCAATGCCAGTGTCTTTAATTAGGAAGCGAATTCTTGAAAGTTTTGAGTTTTGAGTTTTGAGTTCTGAGTTTGAGTCTTCTGACTCCACCGCTTCTACCCGAAACGTGACGGTGCCAAAATCGGTAAATTTGACCGCATTGCTGAGCAGGTTGAGCAACACTTGCCGCAGGCGTTTGTCGTCAGCATGGACGGCAGTGGGCAGGTTGCTCGCGGGCTGGTAATGAAACTCTACGCCTTTTTGCACTGCCTTGACGCGGCAAATATCCACAGTAGAAGAGAGGAAGTTAGCCAGATGGAAATCCTGGGGATAGAGTTCCATCTTTTGCACTTCCAGCTTCGACAGATCCAGAATGTCGTTGATCAGGGTGAGTAAATGGGAACCGCATTGATAAATCACCCCCAATCCTTTCATCTGTTTGGCGGTGGTGGCGGGGTCGCGCTGGAGGATTTGGGTATAGCCGAGGATGCCGTTGAGGGGGGTGCGGAGTTCGTGGTTCATGTTGGCAAGAAACTCGCTCTTGGTGCGGTTGGCGGCTTCGGCTGCTTCTTTTGCCCGCAATATTTGTAGTTCTACGGACTTGCGATCGCTAATATCGCGGCACACAACAACTCCCCCTTTCAATGCACCACTGGCATCTTTGAGCGGTCTGCTACTAACTGTCATCCAGATGCCCTGCTGGGCTTTGCTATGACGGCTAAACAGTTCCATATTGTCTATCTCCTCACCCCGAACAGCCCGCACTAAGGGAATTTGCTCCCCTAGGATCGGAGTTGCCCCATCGCCGTGAAACAGTCCATATTGCTCGGACGATTCTTCCGGCTGGCTGTCGGTTATTTTGCCAAACATCTGCTCTGCAGCGGGGTTAAAAACCAGGAATCGACCGTTTTCATCGAGAACGAGCACGCCATCGCTCATGCTGTTGAGGATTAGTTGTAAAAGGCCAGTCTGGTTTTGAAACGTCTGGTTACTTTGCTGAAGGTCGGTTTCGGCTTGATTCCGCTTCAGGATTTCACGGCAAATCAGGCGGTAAGTCCACAGAATAATTCCGAGGTTGAGGGCGATGCCCACCAGAAATGCCATCATTGCCAGAATGGTTGTGTGGGTGGCAGCTTGCTGTTTCTGCCGCCACCCTACGATTTCGATCGCTTCGATCTGCTGGGTCAGCAGCGTAATCTCGTCGAGCAGTCGTGGGGGGGTGCGATCGATCGCCGCCGCCACCCCTTTGGTGTCCCGGAGTTCCACGCCCTGCCGGAGTTCCTCCAAGCGACGCAGGATAAATTCTTCCAGGCGCTTGGTAGCTGCCTGTTGGCGGGGATCGTTCTCTAGCAAGCTTTGCAATTGTCGCAATTCTTGATCGACATCGATCGCCCGAAGCCCTAATTTCCTGAAGTCATTTTTGTTTTGCGCGAGCAGGTATTGCCGCTGGATCTTTTCAGCATCCTGAAATGCACTGGTCAACGCTTCCAAACTATTGAGCGCTTTTAGATGTTGGGCGATCTGGCGGTTAGTTTCTAAGGTGCGGTTAGCGCTCCAAAATGCGATTCCACTCACTGCTAATGCCAGGAAAGTGGCTGCTCCCAGGCTCCCGGCAACGGTTTTGAGAAAGTTAGAGGGTTGTTTCATCATGTCTGTCTCGTGCTTAGTTTCGTCGATCTAAGACCGCAGAGGGCGGAGTCCAAATTTTTGAAATACTGCCATTGCCCGATCGCTGCTTACAAAGTCCAGATATGCCTGCATTTCCTGGAGATGGGGAGAGGTTTTAACCACAGCAGCACCGGAGCGAATTGGCTCATAGAGGTCGGGCGATACGGTGGCTAATACCTTGACCTTGGAAAAAGCTTTGGCTTCTGGCAGAAAGGTAATGCCCACCTCTGCCTCTCCCTGCTCGACGGCTCGCAAGATTTGCCGCACATCCACCTTTGCCCAGACTGCCTTGGATTCCACTGCCTGAAGGATGCCTAACCGACTCAGAATGGGGTGGGTATATCTGCCAACCGCCAGGTCTTTGTTGCCAATTGCCACCGTTTTGAGGCGATCGCTCGCTAACTCGTGCAAATCATTCAGTTGCACCGCAGAATCAGCCGCAGCAATCACCACAATATCGGTGGTCACTAACTCCCGACGGCTTTCGGGCAGAATTAACCCTTGGGCTTGCAACGCATCCAGCACTGAAATATCGGGTAACAAAACCCCATCAAAAGGTTCTCCCTGCTCAAGGGCTGCCCGGATTACGCCTGTTCCGGCAAATGTCGGATTCAACCAGATATTGGGGTGTTCCTGCTGATAGACTCGATCGATTTCCTCCACGGCTGTGCGAACCATGCCTGACGCAGCAACATTGAGCGTCACCGCCTGGATTTGGGGTGGGGAGGAGCAACTGCCCAGCCAGAGGGTGAGCGTCAAGGAGAGGAAGCACAATGTCAGCCGTCGGAGGAGTTTCATATCAGGTTTCCTGAGATTTCAGTTTCTAAGCCTTGGATGGGGCTGTAGATTTCGGAACAGTAACTACAGCGACTCTCGGTTGTCTCTAATATAAAGTCTCTAATATAATTTCTTGGCAATGATACAAACCATTCCATTAATCATCTCGTTCTGAAGTACCTGTAAACCTATTTCAGATAGCCGATCGCACAACCAATTTTTATTGAGCCGCAGTTTTTGGTAAGAACTGGCACTGAATGACCACCGATCGCCCTGTTTTTGATAAAGTAAGTCATGGACTGCTACGCTGTTTTCCTGATACTCCAAGAAACAAGTGAGGATTGTAAATTCATCACTTTGTACAGGAATAAAACGCTGAGTTCCATGAAGCTCTGCTGAAACATAATCGCGGAAAGTTAAAATCAACATCCCATTCTCAATCAGCCAGCGCTCAATGTCCAAAAGTAATGAATCGACAGCACTCAATGATTCTAGGTGTGTAAGTGTGTCGCCCATGCAAACAATGAGCTGCGCCTGTTCCTGAATATGTTGCGAGAAATTAAGCAGATCGTCGTGAATGGTACGGATGGAAAGATGTTTAGCGCGATCGCGTAACTCTGAAAGTAGGGCATCACAGAAATCTATAGCTAGTACGGAAAAGCCTAATTTCGCTAAAGGAATAGATTGAAATCCTGAGCCTGCACCTAAATCAATGGCTAATCCTCGCGGTGCGGAGTCGAGTCCCAATTGACAAAAAAGAGCGTGATTTCGTTCGATCGCTTCTTCAGGATTTCCTGACATCCAACTGTAAACGGCAGCAAGTTGCTGGTTATAGTGGTCTTGTGCTGTGTTCATTATTATGCTAAGTTCGATGACTCCTTGAAAAGAAGCAAAATCATTCAATTCGATGGACACTAAACCACCACTGCCACCTTTTACGCGGGAAACTGCTAAAACTAAAGTTCAAATGGCAGAAGATGACTGGAATAGTCGCGATCCAAAACGAGTAGCTTTAGCTTACACCGAAGATTCGCCGTGGCGTAACCCTGTCTAATTTTTCAGTGGAAGGTAACAAACTAAGGGTTTATTAAAACGAAAGTGGGCACAAGAACTAGACTACAGTTTGAAAAATGAACTGTGGAGTTTTACAAAGAAGCTGATTTCTGTGCGCTTTGAATAGCAGTGGCATGAAGGTCAGAGTGCGGATTTCTTCCTTGAAATAATCCCAAAATATCGAAGGAAGAGGGAAAGGGGAACAGGTAAAAGGATGACAAAAATGGCTGCAAGACAGTTCTGCTGTGCTTTCCCACCCTTTTACCTATTTGATAATTTGACAGTTTATTGGGTATCAACTAATATATTCTCTAACTTATTCTTGACAAATATCCATAAAAATTACCCAATTTTCTGCCCGAATACCCACTTAAAATGTACTGTGCAAACGATAAATACGTTTGGGTTGTTTGGGACGAGCTACATATTTTGGCGCTGCCACTTTTTTGACTACTAATGATCTTTCAATAATTGTCCCTGTATAAGCGATGCTTGATAACCAAATTAAGGTCAATATCCTGGGTTCTGATACTTGGGCCTCTTCACTGTTATAGCTACCGCTTTTATAATCTATAAACATTTCTTCTATATCAAATATTTGTTTATAAGTGCTTAGAGCAGCTTTTAAGGTTTTCAATTTAGTTAATATAAACCATGCTTCTTTGACTGTGACTCCGCCATATTTTCCTTTCTATTTACAAGCGACATTAGCTTTAAATCTTTTAAATTTTGCTGGCGGGTGACAACCCCGCCCAAAAGCCAGACAGGGCAAAGATTTGACTCACCTGTGTAAAAAAAAGATAGGTCAAGCTAAAGTTACACTCGATCTATGCCAAAAATATGTTACCTAGATTCTATCAGACTCACTTCCAAAGAGAACTAACCCCCTCTCAATTTTTAGTTATAGAAATAGTGCTCAATCTCTTAATATCAGAAAAACAGGTGAGATTAGAACGACTTGCTCGCGTATTTCCGTACCCCATTACCACGCTCAAGTCGTCGCCGCAAGTTACAAAGATTTTTAGATTTACCCCAGCTTACCTTAACCGATCTGTGGTTTCCGCTAATTACCTATTGGTTGACAAATTATTGCCAACCGGGACAGAAATTATTGATCGCGATCGATCGCAGCCAATGGGGATGTATCAATCTGTTTATGGTTAGTCTGATATGTCCGCGAAGAGCAATCCCGTTATCTTGGTCCCTGTTACCAAAACGAGGTAGCAGTAATATCAATGAGCAGAGCGCCGTCATCTCAACTATTTTACCCTTATTTAAAGATTATCAGCTCGTGGTTAGGCGATGCCTGAATTCTGTTCAATAGATTTGGTCAACTGGCTGAGAGAGCAAGATGTGTATTTTTGCTTACAACTCAAACGAAATCATTGTATCGAAACCGAAAATATGCTGCAGGCTACGGTTAGATGAGTTAGGGACACGCGCGGAACATCTCTATACTTTCAAGGTGTAAAAGTTAGAAATACTAAGCCACTGGCAGGATTTGATATTGACTGCAAATGGAAAAGTAATTCTCAAGGATGGACAGTTAACGAGGCGTGGTTTATTCTAACTAACTTAGGTAGTTTGCCGGAAGCTATAGCTGCTTATAAGCAACGGGTGGGAATTGAGGAAATGTTCAGTGATTGCAAAACAGAAGGCTATAATTTACAGGGTACAGGGTTAATAGAAGACCGATTAATTAAAATGATACTCTTGATTACAATTGCCTATATTCGTGACCTTATTGAAGGTACTCTAGTCAAAACGAAGCATTTATCAAAGTATATTTTTTGCATCAAGGAACCCCAAAAAACTTATTGCATACGCAGTAAATTTGGGAGTGGCAATGATAGCCAACAGTGGGTTAATTATATTGAAAAATATGCTGAATATGTGGAAGAGTTAATGAAGTTAACTCCTAATAAGCATCACTTTTATCAAAAAGGTCTCAGGACTAGAACTTTGCTCAGGCAAGGTTTCTAGCTATATTTGTCACCCCCAGGATCGCAGCAGTTGCCCTTAATTTGATGAATCCTCACCGTTTAAGAGATTGGTTGACTCATTGCTGCTACCGTACCTCACAGCATCGGCAAGTGCTGTAAATTCCGTGCGATCGCGGATGGCAGCGCTGCAGAAATAG
>NZ_JAUBQM010000097.1:0-21698 GCF_036701245.1 Microcoleus sp. Pol14D4 | reverse complement strand
TAATTATGAAATGGAACCGAAAGATCAAAAACAAAGGTAACGCGAGTTGATGCAGTTTAGATGTCGAACAGCTTAGTGCTTGGCGCAAGCTACTGGTTGTGTTCCTGTGGTGACAACTTATGCAGATTTAGATGACACTGTAAAATCAGGTATCAGAATTAAGGGATCTGCGGGGAATGAGGAAACTAATAATGCTTTTATTACAGCAGTGATTGACTTGGTAAAAAATCCTGAAAAACAAGACTTTTTAAGACAGCAAGCATTAGCTATTAAAGATTACTTTGGCTGGAATAGAGTCACTCAACGATGGGATCGGGAGTGTATATAGGCTGAAATTAAGTAGAAAATAATGAATCAACAACCCGCATTTTGAATGTAGTTCAGGCTTCAGGTGATTCAGGCACGATACAACCGCTATCTTTAAACCATCAAGATAGTAAAAACCTCCTGCTTATTTACCATTTTTTTGACGCAATGGATCGAAGCCAGCCACTTCTGCCAGCGTATAAAGTGGCCGGCCCTTCACCTCCTCGTAAATCCGCCCTATATACTGGCCCAAAATCCCAATACTAACCAACTGCACCGCACCCAAAAAGAAAACCGCCATCATCACAATTGTCAAACCCGTTAAGGCAGAACTTGGATAAAAAATCCGCCAATACAAAATCAAAAAAGCCATTAACACAGATACAAATGCCGCAAATAACCCCATATAAATCGAAAGTCGGAGGGGAACTTTTGAAAAAGATACTAAACCATTCATCGCTAAACTCAAAGATTTTCTGAAGGTATACTTAACCTCACCTGCAAAGCGCGGATCACGTTCAAACTTAACTGCGGTTTGTTTAAAACCAATCCAAGCGCGCAATCCCCGAATGTAGCGGTTGCGTTCAGGCATCGCATTTAGCACGTCCACCACGCACCTATCCATCAAACAAAAATCTCCCGTATCTATGGGAATATCAACATCCGCAAGATGCCGCAAAATGCGATAATACATATAAGCTGGCAACCGCTTAAACCAACCTTCTTGACGGCGTTGAGTGCGCTGAGCGTAAACAACTTGATAGCCCTGCTGCCACTGTTCTACCATCTCTATAATTAGCTCTGGTGGGTCTTGCAAATCGCCGTCCATGATGACTACCACTTGACCTCTAGAAAAGTTTAAACCAGCAGTTACAGCTATTTGATGACCAAAATTGCGGGCCAAACTGAGGTAACAAATTCGTGAGTCTTTTTCGTGCAATTCTCGCAAAAGTTCTAAAGAGCGATCGCGACTGCCATCATTGATTAAAATTAATTCTACTGGACCGTCCATTCGATCCATCACGGCACTAATTCGCCGATACAATTCAGCGAGATTTTCTTCTTCGTTATAGATAGGAATTACCAAGGAATACTCAGGTGTATCTTTCATAGCAGTTTCTGTTTAAGAATTGGCTTTTCAACCGTTAAATCAAAAGTTTCTTTTTCCCCACACCCCCTAGCTGCTTCACGAGAGAGGTTCGGCACGTAATTTCGCTCTTTTAGCCGGACAATATCCGCCCACAAAATAGCCGCGTACCAACAATTATCTATTTTTTAAATACAAAAAATAAAAGATACCATAAAAATGACACACGCCACGCGAAAACATCTGTTATCATAGATGTTTAGTCAGATTATAAAAATTACAATCATAACCCATCGATTCAAAATTGCATGACAAATTCCAATTATCTTTGGCAAGCAAATCAAGACTTAAGCGAAGCTTGTCTACAACATCCCTTTGTCAGAGGCATTGCTGACGGCAGCCTCCCCCAAAATAGTTTTGCATATTACGTTGCACAAGACGCATTTTTTCTGGGAGCATTTGCTCGCGCTTACAGTATCGCTGCCGCAAAAGCACCTGATTGGGAGGGGTTTGAAATCCTTCACGATCTCGGTAGTGGCGTTTTAGAAGAACTTCGTTTGCATCAACGATATGCAGCCAAATGGGGTGTAAACTTGCAAGAGGCAAAACCGGAAATTGCTACCCGTCGCTATACAGATTTTTTATTAGCGACAGCTTGGGGAAGTGGTGTAGGTTTAACAGCAGCCGCGATGACTCCTTGCTTGCGGTTGTACGCTTTTTTGGGACAGCAGCTAGCTAAACCTAATATACCGGAACACGCTTTTAGCGACTGGATTTCCACCTATAGCAGCCCGGATTTTGAGATTTTAGCAAAACGGCTGGAAAGTTTGGTCGATCGCTACGCAGAAGCTGGGCCGGAGGTAGAAACAACCTATCGCTACGCTATGCTGTGTGAAAGAGACTTTTTTCAGGCAGCTTGGGAAATAGAGTAAATTAAGTTTATGCAAAAGATATGGAGAAGTATCTTAAGCTACCTAGACCCACCCAGCAAATTCAACAGCCATGTACAGCACTAATGTAGCAGATAATGTCATAACACCATATTCCCAACAAGTCGGATTAATCAACACTAAACCGAGTGCCATTGAAACCTCCATAATGCCGTAAGCTTAGGGGTCCAACGATTGCATATCAACGGAATTTATCAGTAGCGCTAAAGATCCAACCAAAACCGGAATATCCGACTGTAATGCTCAGCCTGTTTCACAAATCCAACAAATAGCTACAGCCCTAAATTAGGGTAACTTTACTAATAGTTTGAATCTGCTAATAAGGCACCCAAAAATGCCCAAATATTAATTAGTAGCCCGGCTACTTCCACTTGCATTCCAAAAGTTGTGAAGCCGCGCATTAGCAAAAGTGACAGAGGCTAAAAAGCCATAGAATGCTGCTGCTCATCATCTGCATAGCTGTTACCTAAATTAGCGATTTATAGGTGCCATTTATCGTCCCATCAGAAAGCACCTAGCAGCGACAAAAATTACCTCGTCCAGGCTTTTGGAGCGCTCCAGGCGCGGAATTACTTCTAGCCTTAAATCCGTATTTGTCAGGGCTAAAACAGCGCCCGACTGTAGATTTAAAATTAAAGTATAGTCCGCTGCCGAGCGATCGCCAAATATATACCTAAGTACAGCGGTACTGATAATTTTAACGTCCGAGTTTATTGGGAATCCCTTCGCAGCCACCGGGAATAGTCTCTCTCGACTTCGAGCCGCACCAAGCGCAGCAGTAATAGCGCTGTTCCTCCGACAGCCGCTTGACACCGGTGAAATCAGCACGTTCAACCACAGCGCCGGTATGTTCACCCGTTTGATAGTTAGGAAATTCGGTACGGCTGCGGGGGGATGCAGTTTGTGCCGAGCCGTAGAATAATGCGGCGGCTCTCATGTCGGCGCGAGCGAGATTGGCGTCGTACAAGACAGCGCGCGAGAGGTTGGCTTTCACTAAATCGCATTTGCTGAGATTGGCGCGGACGAGGTTGGCTTCGCTCAAATCCGTCCACCGCAAATCGGTGCCAGCCAGGTTAGCACCCGCTAACATGACATTGAGATCGATAACGCGGATACCGTGATCTCTATCTTCCGCGTAGCCACCGTCGCCGTCAAGGATGGGGCGGCCTAAAAGCCGATCGCGCTTCAGAGGAGTAACCAATCTAGACTGCGACAAAAACCGCAGAATTTTAGCTTTACCTTCAGCATCTACACTGCTCATAATCGCAGCGGTGCGGCCTTCTGCGATCGCCCTTTCCTGCGGCCAGTCTTCCAAAAACCCTTGTTCGTCAAGGGCTAAGTCGGAAACCCCTTGAAAATAAGCATCGATCGTTTGCTGCTGCGTAATTCTATTTTGCTGAATCGTCAAATCTTTCGAGATCACGTACTGCCGCCAAGCCACGTAAACGCCCAAAATTGCGATCAAAATTTGGCCCAAAGCGCCGATCAACTCGCCCAAAGCGCCGATGGCGTCCCAGTTGATTTGGATGTTGCGGCTTCCCGGTTCAGTATTAGTACCGCTGAGCATCAGCAAGCCAACAATCCCAGCTAAAAGCCCGAAGCAGGCGACGATCAGCGTGCGCCAAGTCGGCGGAATTACCTGCGCCCAGATTTTGCCCCAACTCGGCCACATCAGCCGCACCGATATGCCGATCGCACCTACGGCGCCAATTAAGCCCAGCCAAATGTTGTCATTTGCCAGCCCAAAAATCATCGCTGCGATCAACCCCAGCGTCAGCACGGACCCCGACTTCTCAGCAGTCGTTTGTTCCGGCTGCGGCGGCAAAAAAACCTTGCGAGTTGGAGGCGGCTGCACCGGTTTTTCCGGTTCAGCAGTAACGACGATTGTCCCTGATTCTGGTGGCACAGTAGGGCTCGCACCGTTCTGACTTTCTACAGTCACGTTAGATTCAGGGCGATTGGGTTGAGAAGAGTTTGGTTCGGGTGTCATGCGTTGAGGCAAATTCTAACTGTGGCTGGTCAATAAAACGATTTTAACTAACCAAGCATGATTCTAGATAATATTACAATATAAATCTCCACTAATTACACTCAAACAGGTAACATACTATGGCCCTGGTACTCCCCAATCTGCAAGAAAAACAAATGGGTCAAGTAATCACTACAATCACCGTCACAAATTTCATCGATCTAGTTATGGCTGAACGGGGATTCATTGCTGCTGAGGAAGTTCGCTCTGTTATCCTCGATAACGTTGTTGTCGATACCGGAGCAACTCTGCTTTCCTTGCCAGCTCCCATTATTAGCCAACTAAGTTTAAGACAAGTAGGAGAAAGAGATGTAGAAACCTCGGCTGGCATCAAAAAAGGTCGAATTTTTGCAGGCGCTCAAATTATTGTAGAGGGGAGAGAGGGCAGATTTGATTGTTTAGAATTGCCCGAAGGCGTTTCTGCTGTTTTGTTGGGCGTGATTCCAATGGAAGAACTAGGCTTAGAACCAGATTTAAAAAATCGACGGTTGCGAGTATTGCCGATGAACAATCAGCAAACATATCTGATGGGTTAGTCGATCGGCATTTACCCTAGCACCAACCTCTTGCGTGTGATGACTATCAGGTTCCCTCAATTACCCGCCATTAAAAAAGTTTGTACTGAAGACTAAACTCCTCATAAAATTTATATGACTTTAGTCCTCAATATCAAAAAATTACTTTTAGGGATAATAATTTTACATACAGTTAAAAATATCATACCAAAAAACTTTATTTTTGGGTATGATGTAAGTTTTTTGCCCTACATCTAGCGAGCAGAATAAGCCTTGAGCAAATACACGCCAACCGTTCCAAATATCAAAACAAGGAACCCCAAAATCAACTCCACACTAAACCTTTGAGCATTGCCCAAAGCGACAACAATTTGCTGTCGCACCACAAACGCTAACAGCCAGCAAATCTCCGCCTTCAGCCAAGCCAAAAGGCCTCTGCCCAACAGATATTGCCGATGAGCGTTCTCAGAAGTAATCTGTACCGGATAATTAAAAGTATGGGGATAGCGCGAAACCGCAGTTAAAACGGCAAAAATAATGACAGCAACCGCGGGCATGAGCCAAATCGTCACCTTGTCGCCCCAAGCATCAGCCAGCCCCCCCAAGCCGAAATGAATCGGAATTCGATCGGGCAAAACCGCCCAAAACTTGACGATGAGCAAAACAGCCAGCAAAATCGCGATCGCACCCAAAAGCTCTACCGCGACTATAACAGGCGAAAGCCCCAGAGAAATAATCGGCCGTTGGTTTGGTTTGTTTCCAGTCATGGCTACTTAAAATTAGATTAATATTGAAAACAATAGTATTGGTTCCAATTTCATTCCCCAACAGCTTTCGTTGGGGGTTTCCAAATATCCCGCGAGGTTTTATGACGGCTCAGGTCTTGATTGAAAAGAAAAAGTTAGAAAAACCGCCCCTAACAATACACACATTAGGCGATCGCGTCCTGCGGCAGCCAGCAAAGCGCGTCAAAAGCGTCGATGCAGAAATTAGGCAGCTAGTCCGAGAAATGCTGCAAACCATGTACAGTGCCGACGGTATCGGTTTGGCCGCCCCCCAAGTGGGAGTCCACAAACAAGTAATCGTCCTCGACTGCGACCCGGAAAACCCCGCCACACCACCAATCGTTTTGATCAACCCCACCATCAAAAGTAGCAGCAGCGATATCTGCATCTTGCAAGAAGGGTGTTTGAGCATTCCGGGAGTTTATTTAGAAGTCAAACGCCCAGAAGTCATTGAAGTCTCCTACCGCGACGAATACGGCCGCCCACAAACCCTGATAGCAACAGAGTTACTGTCGAGGGCAATTCAGCACGAAATGGATCACCTCAACGGAGTGCTGTTTGTAGACAGAGTAGAAAACAAGCTGGCACTGAATGAAGCATTAGTCAAGCATAAATTTTCCCCAAAGGCAGTAAAATCAGTATGATGGCAGGAACTCCGAAAAGTGGTTTACTCTTAGCTCTTTCGTGCATCACTGCGATCGCGGCAGTCGGCTCCATCTTTGAGCTGTCATCGGGAGAAGCTCAACTTGGCAATTTAGTCACGGGCATCATCCTCGCCCTGAGCGTACCGCTAACGGGCATATTTTTCTATGCAGCCGTTCAGGATGCCAGAGCAAATCTATAAGCAGAGTGATCAGTCATTAGTCATTAGTCATTAGTCAGCAGTTATTAGTAATTAGTAATTAGTCAGCAGCTAACAACTAATAACTGTGGAATAAAGACTGCTCAAAAATAACATCAGCTAACAGCTTGCGAGCTCATGACCAATGACTAATGACTAATGACTAATGACTCATAACTCATGACTAATGAAATCGGATTTCTGCGACAAGTGCCAGCCAAAGATGCTGCGGGAACCCCAGCATCCCAGTACCAACTTTCTGAAGATGGGGAATTGGTCATAGGACGCGATCGCAATTGTCAAATAGCTTTAGAGTCGATCGGTCACGGCATGGTTTCCCGTCGCCACGCCACGATCCGTCCCCTAACTCAGGGTAATGTGACGAGATGGGAAATTTGCGACCTCAACAGCGCTAACGGAACTTATATCAACGGAAAAAAGCTCTCTGGCTGCCAAACTTTAGAAACAGGCGATCGCATCAGTCTCGGCCTTGACGGCCCTGAATTCATCTTTGAATCTCCCGTAACCCCTTACCAAAATCAACCCGGATTAAGAGCACCACAAACGGGCAATTTTGCGGCTAGCGAAAAAGATGCTCTCACTTTAACTCAATTATTCCCGATCGCCTCCACTGGCAAACAATTAAGTCAAAAAGCTTACTTATATCCAGGTATCGCCACAGTTATTGTTGTCGTGTCGATGTTTGTCGCAGTTGGCAATTCCGCAGCATTCAACTTGCTGCTGTCAGCTTACCTCGCCGGTGCGGCTTACTACTTTATCTATCAACTGTGCGGCAAACACAAGCCATGGTGGGTATTGCTTGGTTCGGCCTTAGCTACAGTCCTAATTGTGATCAGCCCCTTATTAATTGGATTTATATTCGTATTTAGAGAAATTTTGCCCGGCCGCCTGCCAAGCGAAGGCGAAACAATCAGTTTTTTGCCTTTTTTGAACAGAATGTTTTTCGGGGCGGGTCTGATGGAAGAATTACTGAAAGCCTTGCCCGTTTTGGGAGCGATGCTGCTGGGAAATTGGCTGCGAAATCCGTGGCGCGCTCGAATCGGCGTTTGGGAACCTTTAGACGGAATTCTGTTAGGAAGTGCCTCGGCCGTCGGCTTTACACTGTTAGAAACTCTGGGACAGTACGTTCCCAATGTCATCCAAAATGTCACCCTGCAAGCAGGGGCGGAGGCGGGACAATTAGTAGGATTGCAGTTGCTAATTCCCCGCATTTTGGGTTCCGCCGCCGGACACATGGCTTACAGCGGCTATTTGGGATATTTTATCGGTTTGAGCGCCCTCAAACCTAGGAAGCGCTGGCAAATTTTGGGCGTCGGCTATTTCAGCGCTTCGGCACTTCACGCTTTGTGGAATGCGTCGGGAGCCGTCAGCGTACTTTTGCTGGCCTTGGTGGGAGTTTTGTCCTATGCGTTTTTAGTAGCTGCGATTTTGAAAGCCAGAGCTCTGTCTCCCAATCGAGAGCAAAATTTTGCAACTCGAATATTCTTTGAAAAGTGACTTCAGAGTGCTTAATTGTTGAGGTGCGATCGCACCTCAAGCTGCCATTTTTTTCTTGTGTTTTAACCAGCTTAAACCTGCCAATGCTAAAGCTGTACTCCCAACGGTGAGAGGTTCGGGAACTGGTTCGGGTTCGGTATTCACTAGGGTGTAATAAACATCGGCAGAGTCTATCTTCTGTCTGTGTTCCTCTGAAATACCGTTGCTGCGGCTAATAGATACCTCCTTAAACCCCTGGAACCAAGATGGCCCAATAATACTAATACCCCTATAATGCTGCACGTACATTTCCATATACGCAAATGCCCTGCCGCTATACTCAATGCGATCGGGTCCTCCTAGTTGGTCTGGAGGAACTATTAATTCTCTTGTCGCTGAGTCATAGCCGCCTCCTGTGATTCCGTGAAAAACCCCTTCATAAAATATAGCTATAGCCCCTGCCAAATTGTAGTATTCTTTGCGTTCTTCAAAAAAAGGCTCAAGAATAAAAGGAGTGTTTAATCTTCCCTCGCTTACAGCAATTTCTTGATATCCTCTTTCTGCGCTAACCGAGGAGTTATTCACCTTGAAAAAACCACTACCTCCACCCTCGTCCACTTGAAAATTGTAGGTAAGTACGGCGGCTTGTGTTTTGTCAACTCCTACCAATGAGAGGGCTGAAAACAAACTTAAAATTGTGCTAGCGATCGCACTTCCTAATCTGGGCCTTTGTTTTTGAATCATTGTTTTTTATTAAGCTTTACGTAAGTCTAGTTTATTTGAGTGAACCGTCGCCCGTAATTATCCGCATTCTTAAAGTAAATTTTTTTGAATTCAAAGATTGCAGAATGTAAATAACCGAACTAATACGGATGCGTCCTCTATTGTGTTTGTATAATTTATGACTTTTACTATTACTGTTGAACACAAACTAGAAAAATGTTTTATCGTCATCGCCAAATATTCCGACGGGTTTGTGTTCTGGTGATGCAGCAGGCGATCGTCCCAATGCCAATACATATTTAATATATTTTGTCAATACGCAATGTCCAGACATTTGACCCCTGTATTCTGCCCTTGTGTATGACTAGCTTCTGCTTAATTGCCTGATGCGATAATCGCAACTGAACTTAGAAATTCTTCACAAATAGTTTGACTGTGGTACTATCTGGATGGCTGTGAGTAGCTGAGGGAAGCCAAGGGGCTTGATTCCTGTGGTGGTGGAGGAGAATCCAGGAGTGCTAGATAGGATGTCATTGGGATACGCAAACGTTTTCGCCCAGCGAAGTCAACTCGAACCCCTCCGCATTGGGGTGATTGGGGTTGGCAATATGGGCCAGCATCACACGCGAGTTCTGAGCTTGCTAAAAGATATCGAACTCGTGGGTGTTGCAGATATAAATGTAGAGCGGGGAATAGATGTAGCAAGCAAATACCGGGTTCGCTTCTTTGAAGACTACCGAGATTTGCTCGCCCACGTAGATGCAGTTTGCGTCGCCGTTCCAACTCGCCTGCATCACCCTGTGGGGATGTCTTGTCTCCAAGCGGGTGTTCACGTTTTAATTGAAAAGCCGATCGCGGCTAGCATTGCCGAAGCCGAATCTTTGGTAAACGCGGCTGCTGAGGCCCACCGGATTTTACAAGTGGGTCACATCGAGCGCTTCAATCCAGCTTTTCAGGAACTCGGCAAAGTGCTGAAAACTGAAGAGTTACTGGCATTGGAAGCTCACCGGATGAGTCCCTATTCCCAGCGGGCTAACGACGTATCGGTTGTTTTGGATTTAATGATCCACGACATCGACTTGCTTTTGGAATTGGCAGATTCCCAAGTGGTGAAGCTGACAGCCAGTGGCAGCAGAGCCTCAGATTCAGGTTATTTAGACTACGTGACAGCGACGTTGAACTTTGCTAACGGCATTGTCGCCACTCTGACTGCCAGTAAGGTGACGCACCGCAAACTCCGTTCAATCGTGGCTCACTGCAAGAATTCTCTGACAGAGGCAGATTTTCTCAACAACGAAATCTTGATTCACCGACAAACAACCGCCAATTACGTGACGGATTACGGTCAGGTGCTTTACCGTCAAGATGGGTTGATCGAGAAAGTTTACACCAGCAATATTGAACCGCTCCACGCAGAATTGGAGCATTTTATTAATTGCGTGCGGGGTGGAAATCAGCCTTCTGTAGGAGGAGAACAAGCTCTCAAAGCTCTGCGGCTTGCGAGTTCGATCGAGCAAATGGCTCTCGACGGTCAAGCTTGGTATCCGAAAGAGCTAGAGTCTACTTTGCAAGTTAGCTAAATCGAGACAAATCGTGTCGTTTCCGGGTGCTTTTACAGTTTGGGTTTGTTGTTCGTTGAAGAGGGTAACTGTTCCCATGCAACCGGATTCGATGTCAGTCGATTTGAGATTGGACAATTCGGCGTGAGAAGTTCGGCGAGTGCGAGCGTCGAGTTGCCCTCAGTCGAACGATTTTATATCTTAGATTGACTCTGCAGATGAATCTGGGGGCTTGAACTAAGGTTTCAAATTTTTTGCTCTCGACAACAGAAGTCGTGGGCAAGTATCCGTTTTTAGGTGAAGTCACGATTTATGCCAAAAAAGAGCGACTATTTGACGACTGATGATTTTGCTAACTAGCTGATTTCCTTGAGGACTGAGGTGAATGCTGTCTCGATACAAAGTTGGAAATTCGGCCGCACAATTGAAAATGGGAAGAAAATCTATGTAAGTAATTTTCTCTGTTTCTACGAGTTCGGCGAGACGCGCTCTAGCATTGACTTCCCAGTCGCGAGGGCCCGGGCCGCCGAGTTCGCCACGCTTGGGCGTGACGGCTAGCAAAAACTCGATGTTGGCGGATACAGCTATTTTCTGGATTTGCCGAATAGCCTCTAAGTTGGAGCCTACTACATCGCCGCTTGTGGCTCCGGGTACTGCCAATTGGCGAGTCGGCGCCGCAGGGAGCAGGTAGCGGCTCAATAACTCTAGCGTAGCCGATCGGGGTTTGCGATCCGGGTAAGATCGATCGCGCCCCACAACCACAGAACAGGGAGCCGACGCAAACAAATCGTCCGTATTGAGCAGCAAAACCAAAGCCTTTGCCCCAAAAACACCGAACCGCTTGGCGTAAGCAAGTTGATTCCTCGGTCCCCAAGAATTGGCTGAGGCGTTTAAAACTTCAAAATCTGAATAGTTGACTTGTGGACCTAATTGTGTAGGGTTCGCCAGATTCTGTACTAGCAGTCTCAAATTCCGAGCCATAATTTCCGAGATCGTATCTGTCTGATGTGTCCACCAACCGCCGTTGGCGACAGAATCTCCCAACAGCAAGAGGCGCAGAGTTTCTGGAGGGGCGATCGGGGCGATCGCTCCACTACGCATCGAATACTCGTTAATCTCAATCCGGTTGCCCAAGCGACGCACCTTCTGGTTAGGCGCCAACAAATAGCCGCACTCGGCATCGGCAATGTAAATCAAGGGATTGCCAAAACCCAGCAGCACCCGCAGCAGCACTTCGATTGCTGCTGCGGGTGCTGCGGTTACAGCCAAAATTATGAGAACAACTTCCACCACTTAACCTCGATATAGAAGGAAAAACCCCTGCCGACACCAAGGTATAAAAAAGAATGCAACAGCAGTCAAGCTCTCAACCCCGATTGTAGTCAGTAGATTTTAGATTAAAGATTAAAGTATTGACTCCACAGATGAATCTGGGAAATCTCCCTAAAATCTAAACTTTTTTTGCTTTCGAGGACTCGTGCCTTGAAGCAAGTATCCCTCTTGGAGTGAGGTAAGTAGGCTGTCCTTGTAAAAACTAAAATCTAAAATCTAAAATGTTATGCCGTCGGGCTTTGAGCAACTTGGCAACCCGATTAAGTCAACCGGATCGCCCTCGTGGATATAGAATTCTAGAATATACCGTCAAAATCCGCCGTCAGCCGTCAGTGAACTTGGTGGTTTCAGGAAAATCCGTGGACTTAAAACAAATATTCAAAACGCCGAATCCCATAATCGGTGTCGTACATTTACAGCCTTTGCCAACTTCTCCCCGCTGGGGCGGAAACCTCAAAGCTATTATCGGAAGAGCCGAGCAAGAGGCTACAGCGCTGGCTTCTGGTGGCGCAAACGGTATCATAGTCGAGAACTTTTTCGACGCTCCTTTTGCTAAAGACAGCGTAGATCCGGCTGTTGTAAGTGCCATGACTCTGGTAGTTGAGAGGCTAACAAATCTCGTGACGCTGCCGATCGGCGTTAACGTGCTGCGAAACGACGCCCAAAGCGCGATCGCCATCGCCTCCTGCACAGGAGCTCAATTCATCCGCGTCAACGTCCTCAACGGCATCATGGCTACAGACCAAGGCTTAATTGAAGGCCAAGCTCACCAGCTACTGCGCTACCGCCGGGAATTGGGCAGCGATGTCAAAATATTAGCAGACGTGTTAGTCAAGCACGGGCGCCCCCTAGGCAGCCCCAACTTGACCACAGCCGTTCAAGAGACGATCGGGCGCGCTTTAGCCGACGCCGTGATCCTTTCCGGCTGGACAACTGGCAGCCCTCCCAATCTCGAAGACTTAGAACTCGCGAGTGCAGCAGCGGCGGGAATTCCAGTTTTCATCGGCAGCGGCGCCTCCTGGGAAAACATTTCCACCCTCATGCAGGCCGCTGACGGCGTAATCGTATCGAGTTCCCTGAAGCGAAACGGCCGCATCGAGCAGCCGATAGATCCGATCCGCGTCAGTCAGTTTGTAGAAGCCGCCCGCCGCAGTTTGTCACAGAAAGAGCGCGAACAGGAAAACAGAGACGCTAATGGCTCAAGAGGGCCAACACCGGAACCGGGCAAACTTACAAGTAAAACGTAAAATGGGAATTGTTGACTGTTGACTGTTGGCAGTAGTCATTTGGCAGTTGGCAGTAGTCAGTAGTCATCAGTTATCGGTTATTAGTTAACAGTCATTAGAACAGTAAACAGTCAACAGTCAAAAATTCCCAATTCCCAAATTACCAAATCAAAAAATGATTCGCCGACGTTCAACCCCTTGGATTCATCGCTGGTCTAGGACTCTGATGGCAGCGATCGCAGCCATAGGCGTCGTAGAAACGGCCTATCTCACGATCGCTAAATTCACGACTGGCTCGGTCATTTGTCCCACCAGCGGCTGCGACAAAGTTCTCAACAGTCCCTACGCTACAGTCTTTGGTACAGTACCTTTAAGTTTGTTAGGCTGTCTGGCTTACCTGAGCATAGCAATCCTGGCATGGGCTCCCAAAGCTGTAAATCCCGACACCAAGAAAGGACTGCACTCTCAACTAGAAAACAAAACTTGGCAAGCGCTATTTATCATCACCGCTGCGATGGTAATTTTCAGCAGCTATTTGGTGTATTTGATGGCTTTTGAAATTCAGGAACTGTGCATTTACTGCATCACTTCTGCCTTATTTTCGCTGTCGCTGTTTGTGCTGGTGCTAGTCGGGCGCGAGTGGGAAGATATCGGACAGTTGGTGTTTACAGGCATTTTGGTGGCAATGGTGAGTTCGATCGGTGCCTTGGCACTTTATAACAGCGTCAACTCACCTGCTCCTACTGTTTCTACCCCCGGAATTTTACCCCCAGCAGTCACTACAACCTCCGGCCCTGCAGAAATTGCTTTGGCCCGCCACCTCCGACAAATTGGCGCTAAAGAGTACGGCGCTTATTGGTGTCCCCACTGCCACGACCAAAAAATGCTGTTCGGCCAAGAAGCAGCCAAAATAATTGATTATTTTGAATGCGATCCCAGGGGGCAAAATTCCCGTGCTGAAATTTGCCAAGCTGCTGCTGCGAATGTTAAAGGTTTCCCGACATGGGAGATTAATGGTCAGTTTTATTCGGGGACGCAATCTTTGAATAAACTCGCTGATTTATCTAGTTACACCGGCCCGCGCAACTTTCAAAACTAACAGGAAATTTGGAGATTTTAGATGACAGATTTTAGATTGATGGGCAAGAAATATCCTAGTTTTTAACTCTGTTTATTTTTGGCTCGTGCTGCGAAATCAATCTAAAATTTGCCATCTATGTATAATCAATAAAAATACAGTAAAAATTAGTGACAACAAAAAAAATAAACCAGTTGTGGGTTTCTAGTATTTAGATCGGTAAATAACTACTAAAAATTTTACATAAAAATGCAAGAAACCGGGTTTCTGCTTCCAGAATGATTTTTGAAATGACATATTTTGGTTGTAAAACCCGGTTTCTGCTCTTGCAGCCCGATCGCACCGAAAAAACAAAAAATTGGATAATCTAAAATCTAAAATCGACTCGCCCGCACCGAAAAAACAAAAAATTGGATAATCTAAAATCTAAAATCTAAAATCGACTCGCCCACACCGAAAAACTAAAAAATTGGATAATCTAAAATCTAAAATCTAAAATCGACTAGGAGATGTAAAACCTATAGTTAGTAGTAGTTTAGATGCTCACAGGGCGAGGCCCAAATCCCCAAAATATGCTAAAAACTATCAAAAAATGGGTCGATAGAGAACGCCGAGTATTGATTACTGCAAGTGCCGTTGCTAGTACGGTCATTGTAATGCGCTGGTTCGGATTTTTTCAGGTGTGGGAATGGGCTGCTTTCGACCACTTTGTGCGCTGGCGGCCGGCCGAACCCATTGACTCGCGCATCGTCATTGTAGAAATTAAGGAAGCTGACTTGCAAAAATACGGCTACCCAATTTCGGATGCTGTCTTGGCCCAACTGCTGCAAAAATTGCACGCTGGCAAGCCGCGGGCGATCGGCCTCGACGTTTACCGAGATTTGCCAACTCAACCGGGTAACGCAGACTTGCTCAAAACTTTTAAAACTATTCCCAACTTAATCGGCATTGAGTTGATGCCAGACGAAACCAGGCTCGGAGTTCGCCCGCCTCCGGTACTTGACAAGCTCGATCGAATTGGTTTCAACAATGTTGTGATCGACGCTGACTCAAAAGTGCGGCGAACTTTGCTCTATGCTTGGCCCGGAGACGGCAAAACTCATCAAAGTTTCGCACTCCGACTGGCTTTGCTTTACCTCAAAAGCGAAGGAATTTCTCCTCAACCAGCAAGAATCAATCCTAAATACTTGCAGTTAGGCAAGGGGGTTTTTCGGTCTTTTCAACCGAATGATGGTGCTTACGTTCGATCGGACAGCCGTGGCTATCAAATTTTGACCAACCTGCGCGGCCCGCGAGGCAGTTTTCGCACTGCATCGATGAGTGATTTGCTCTCTGGGACAGTACCTGCTGATTTTGTACGATCGCGCGTTGTCTTGATCGGCTCAAATGCCCCCAGCCTCAGAGACTTTTACCAAAATGCTTACAGTTCCGGTTGGTTTGGTCCTCCCCAACAAATACCGGGAGTCGAGCTTCAGGCTCATTTCTTGAGCCAAATTTTGAGTGCGGCCCTCGACGGGCGCGGGGGTATCAATGTCTGGCCAGAGGCTGCAGAGTTGCTGTGGATTTTACTGTGGTCTTGGGCTGGAGCAAAGGTGAGTTGGAATTTGCGATCGGTTGGTCGATCGGCTTACTGTTTATTAAGTATCTGTCTAGGCCTGAGTACGACTTTATACTTAGTATTCTTAGCAGGTTGGTGGCTACCGTTAATTCCTCCAATCCTCAGTCTTGTGGGTTCTGGCGCAGCAGTTGTGGGTTATCTGGCTCACTTGCAAGAAGAATTAAAACGGTCTAAAGAATTTTTACAATCGCTAATCGATACAATTCCAGACCCCATTTTTGTCAAAGATCGAACTCACCGCTGCGTAGTTTTGAATCAGGCATATTGTCGGTTTATTGGCTATCCTTTAGAAATTTTAACTTGCCGAACTGATTACGATTTATTTCCCCACGCCGAAGCCGAGATATTTTGGCAGCAAAACGAATTAGTATTTCAAAATCATCAGCCGCGAGAAAATGAAGAATATTTTACTGATGCTCACGGAATTACGCATTTGATTGCGACGAAAAGATCCCTACATAAAGATGCTGCAGGCAACCTATTTTTAGTCGGAGCAATTAGAGATATTACCGAGCGCCAACTTCGGGCAAATGCTCTCGAACAAAAAAATGCTGAGCTCAGCCACCAAGCTTATCACGATGCTCTTACCGGCTTGCCCAACCGCCAAATGTTCTACGAATGCTTGCATAAGTCTCTAGAAATAGCCTCCAGCACTCAGGAATTGGTAGCTTTACTCTTTTTAGATTTAGATGGCTTTAAGTCAATCAACGACACTCTTGGACACAATGTGGGTGATTTACTCTTAAAAACAGTTGCCAGTCGGCTCAAAAAATGCTTGCGTGGCAGCGATACAATCTCGCGGTTGGGCGGCGATGAGTTCACAGTCATTTTGCCTGCAATTCCCGGTCGAGAAGAAGCTGCGAAAGTAGCGGAAAAAATTTGCGACGCCATCATGCAGCCTTTTATTTTAGAAGAACATACAATTTCTGTAACTACAAGTATTGGCATTAGTTTATATCCCATTGACGGTCAAGAGCCCGAAATTTTAGTCAAGAATGCCGATGTTGCGATGTATCGTGCTAAGGAACGCGGGAAAAATCAATATCACTTTTATTAATTAAGAGCCATTAAAAACCTAATGCACCAGTAGGTAAATTTCCCACACTTTGCTTTATAAGTCATTTGTAAATATTCAACCTTTTATCTAAAATCTCAATTATTTTAGACAAAATTTGAGCCATTTTTAGATATCAAACCCTAATAGGGTCGTGAGGGGGATATTATTTTAGGCGTACCCTGTGTAGCTAACTTAAAAATAATAGCTCGATTCTTAAACTGTAATCCCTCTAGGCTTTTTGAAACCGTTCAAGAAAAGGTTCAAATTAGTGAAACCTCAAATCTCAAATCACTTAATTTAAAATCCTCTAATTTGTCATCTGCCATTAGATATACTTAGCAAAATATAAAACTTATGAAAGTTAATTAAAGTAAATGTAAAGATATCAGTGGAAATACGGAAATTGATAGATATAATAGGTGGTATAGACGTGGATCTATTGCGGTGATTTGAATAAGGGTGTGAATACTATGCGTACTTTGATTCAGCTTACAACAACGGCAACCCTGGCGGCCTGCCTGCAAGTGAATATAGTCGGCACCGCAAATGCGGCTCGACTTGCCAGCAACTCAACTAGCAATTTCACAAAAGCCCCTAGTACGGGCGAGAACCCAACGCCATCGACCCCCAGAGTTTGGGCAGTTACACCAGCCTATAGGTTTGGAAATCCCCAAAAATACGAACCACCCCCGAACGGGAACCCCGAAAGTGACGGTACGGGGACGCGCTGACCCCAAATTTTCAATAAATTTTCAATCTTCTATTCGCGGAGATTTGTACCAATTCGATTGGTTAATTAAAGTATGGCTGCACCAATCCGGATCGGTGAGGGGATAGTCCACTCGGTAATGACCGCCGCGACTTTCGGTGCGAAACGCAGCACTTTTGACAATTAAATAGCCAATATCCAATAAATTCCCCACTTCTCCCCAATTTCGCAAAATCGAGCTATTCTCCGCCTCAGCAGGGGAAAAATCAATAATTTGTCCGGGCTGTAAATTGTCAAGCGTTTGACTCAAAGGCAATGAAGCAAATTCTTGCCGCCAAATCTCAAGTTGGACGATCGCACTTTCCAAATCGCGTTGTCCCCGGCAAATTCCCGCACTCTGCCACACCAAATTCGGCAATTCGACTCGCAACTTTTCGATCGCCTCAATGTCCTGTTCAGAAATCGATTTTTCCCAGATTTCCCCCGCCTCGAACCGATCGGCGAATGCCTCGGGCCTTCCACCTTCTAGCTGCAAAAGTCCCATCTGCGCCCCAAAAACCAGACATTCCAGCAGCGAATTGCTCGCCAACCGATTAGCGCCGTGTACCCCCGTGCTCGCAGTTTCTCCCACCGCGTACAAACCCGGAATCGAAGTTTGGTTAAACTTGTCAGCGACAATCCCTCCCATCCAGTAATGGGCAGCGGGCGTCACCGGCACCGGTTCGGAAAAAATATCAATTCCCCAATCAGCGCACACTTGAATAATATTGGGAAACCTGTAGCGCAGTCGATCGACCGCAATCGGCCGCAAATCCAGCCAAACATGAGGTTCCCCCGTCTTTTGCAAGTGGCGGAAAATAGCGCGGCTGACAACATCCCTAGGGGCGAGTTCCCCGCTGGGGTGAGAGTCAAAAGCAAAGCGATATCCCTTACTGTCAACCAAATGAGCTCCTTCTCCCCGCACCGCTTCGCTAATGAGAAACCGAGGCGCGCCCACTTTGCTGAGTGCCGTCGGGTGAAACTGCACAAATTCTAAATCTCGCAGCAGCGCCCCGGCGCGCCAAGCAATTGCTACCCCGTCCCCGGTACTTACCGACGGATTGGTCGTTTGAGCAAAAACCTGTCCGCCGCCGCCTGTTGCCAGCACTACGGCTTGGGCCCGCAGCCACTTGACTTGTGAGCCGCAAATCGAGCTAATCCCCTGACAGCGCCCGGTTTCGTCTAGCCACAGACTCAAAGCAAAGGCAGGGGATACGAGTTGAATGTTTTTGCGGCTCAATACTTTTGCTGTCAGCGTACTGATAACGGCTTTGCCTGTAGTGTCGGCGGCGTGGAGAACTCGGCGGCGGGAGTGGGCTGCTTCTAGGGTGAGGGCTAAATCTGGGCCGGTGCGATCGAATGCAACGCCCATTTTCACTAGGGAGTCAATGCAGGCTGAAGCTTCCTCAACTAAAAATTTCACCGCATCCAAATCGCAAAGACCGGCTCCCGCAGCCAGTGTATCCTGAACGTGCAGTGCTGCGGAATCTTCAGGGGCGATCGCTGCGGCAATCCCTCCTTGAGCCCAATCGCTAGCAGAAACAGGTAGGGTATTTTTATTGATCAAACCCACCTGCAAATGCTCTGGCAGGCAAAGTGCTGTGTACAAACCCGCCGCGCCAGCACCTATTACCAATACGTCAAATTTGTCAGTCATAAGTCTGCCGCCAGTCAATTTTAGATTTTAGATTTTAGATTTTAGATTTTAGAATTGAATCTACAGATGAATCTGGGGACTGCAACTAATGTCAGTCAAGGGATTGTAGATTTTAGATTTTAGATTTTAGATAAATCTGGGGAACCCGCTTATTTCAATCTAGGGAATTTGGGTCGGCTTTTGCCGAATGATGGTTGAAAGTAAGTGTTCAGAAATTAAAGGCAGAAGTCATCAGCCTGTAGAAAAAATTTTTTCTTTCTGCCGAATGCCTTCTGCCAAATGACTTCTGCTTCAAATGAGACCCGCTGCTACCTAGTCGTAGAGACCATTATTCAACCGGTTGTCTCCTTCAATAAAGACTGATTCAACATCAGTTACGGTGAATTTGTCCATGTTAGCTTGCAGCACTTTTTTCTGAGCATCCGTCAAGTCTGAAATATTGAGTACGTCCTCAACATTTTCGTAAGGAGCATTCTTAATAATTAGTCGAGCTAAAGTGGGATACAACCCTCGAAATTCCCGAAAGTCCCGGACGGCGCTGTTGTTCAAATCAAGTTTTTTGCCGTATTCTGTGGCAAGCTTCTCATCGGCGCGATTGGTTCTAGCCGGAGCTTCAACAGCTAGGAGCGAGGATGATGGCAAGACGATGCGGCTTAATGACGCCGCGATCGCGCTTTGGTCTCCAGCCCATGCAAAGCAGCCCAGCACTAAGCCCAATACTGCCAATAGACGACCCAATCGTTTCATGAAGTTTTGTCTCCCAATTTCATACACAGCATTTATGTAGAGACTACCATTTTGCTTATGCAGTTTTTCAGATAAATCCGCAATAGGTAGAGGGATGTTATAAACTTTACATCTGGATCTTGACAAATATGAATATATATGATATTGGTCGAGTTTTAAGCATCCCAGGCAAATTTATAAAAGGCAGTCCAAATTAAAAACTCGAACTACCATTTTCAACGGTTAATTTTTGCCCTGCACCCGATTTTCTAGCTATCGAGAACTCTTTCCTTTCCTTTTGAGAAAAGCGTTCAAGTCAGCATAAGTACCAGCGTAAGTCAGGCTGGGAGTGTCGTAACCCTTCAAAGCCACGGTGTGCGGCTCGAAAGCGCCCTCGGCGCCCAATTGCGTCAGGTATTTGTAGGTTGTTTCTCCCACAGCGATATCCTTGCCGAGTTGCTTAGTGCAAGATTCAAGGCGAAATGCTGCGTTTACAGTATCTCCCAAGGCGGTATAGTCCGATCGGTCGCTGCTGCCAGAATTTCCCACCATTGCATAACCAGTATTGATTCCGGCCCCGACTCGCAAAGGAAAAGGTAGGGGGTAACGGCTGCTGAGTTCGTCTGTTGCCTTGTGCAATTCGCTCAAAGCTTGGCAAATCCGCATCATTTCCTCGCTGCTGACACCGCTGGTTTTGTGGAACCAGACGGCCATGATGGCATCGCCGATGTATTTGTCCACCCAACTGCCGTGTTCGCGAATAATCTGTCCTGCTTTGCGGAACCAATTGCCGATGACTTCTGAGAGGAGGGTTTCGTCTAGCTGTCTAGTCAAAACTGTAAAGTCTCGGATGTCCATTACCATGACGCTAATCAGGCTACGCACCGTCAAAGTCGCCGTAAAATCTTCAGAGTCTGTCTCGTGTATTGGATCGTGTCGGTGTCCGGCGGTTGGGTTGTAGAAGTCCAATTCGGTTTGACCGAAAATAATCCGATCGCCATTTCTGAGAGTTACAGGAATACTGACCCGCCGCCCGTTGACAAAGGAACCATTGCGGCTGCCCAAGTCGATCAGGTAGAACTCTCCTGTCTCCATCTGCTGTAACATCGCGTGATTACGGGAAATCCAGCGATCTGTCAGTACAAAATTATTGTCATCGCTCCGCCCTACTGTCCAGCAATTGCTGCCGGAGAGCGGCAAGTAGCGATTGCCGCCTTCTGTGCGAAGTACCATATGTGGATTGGGTTGCACTCGTCACAACAGTCCTAGAAACGACACAAAATTAACCGATTTGAGATTTGAGACTTCAGATTTTAGATTTTTTAGTCCATCGTCGATGCACCTAGCCCCTGCAGGATTTCAGAACCATAAATTCGATCGAGCGAGCGAAGGTATTTATGATTCGATCTACCGAAGCAGACAGTAAAAACATACTGTCTACCAAGATTGTACCTGATAATACTGCCTGCCCCAAAGCGGAGACAACTTTTATTTATTTTGATGGACCATAAAAAAGTGGGAAAATGGCTCTCTGACTAGGCTGCTAGCGTGTAAACACAAGTCCGAAATCTTGCCACACTATTCCTGAAACCCAAGTTTCGCATGAATCTCAGAAAGGAAGCTTATTTTCATGAATTTTAAGTTATTGATTCGGCCAAACGAGAAATCAAGATTTTAGGAAACAGGGTTTCTGCAATATGGGTCAGCGATCCACTTGTCTGTATAAGGTAGAGCTAGGCGTGGGGTAGGGGGGTGAGCTGGTATGCAGCTCCAGAGTTCTGTGCACTACTCCCTCTGGTGTAAGCTTCCAATTTCAACCGGAACAGCCACTTATACCGAAGATTTCCTTCCAAACGTCGAACTTCCATTCCGTTCATGGGCAGTAGTGCTATAGCGATCGCAAATCATTCATAAATCGATAGAGAATTCGAGCGAGCAGCAGTTCAATTCAGTGTTGGTTCAAA